>CAILXB010000149.1 GCA_903838025.1 uncultured Chlorobiaceae bacterium | reverse complement strand
GCGATGCTCCTGTGTATCACAGTGCCCGTCAGTTGCTTCAGTTTACTTTTTCTGTCATGCGGGCCAATGAAGAGGGGATCAAAAAGAACCTCGATTCCGAATTTTTGCACGACTATCGTGTCGCCATACGCCGCACCCGCTCCATTCTGAAGCAGCTCAAAGGCGTTTTTGAGCCCGAAGAAACCGCATATTATCTCAATCTTTTCAGGGAACTTGGAAAGCGAACCAACGAATTGCGTGACCGGGATGTCTCTCTTTTGCGGGAGGCAAGCTATTTCGAATCTCTGCCCCCTTGTCTGCGGCCATCACTCAAGCTCTTTTTCACCAACATTGACGCATCCCGCAAGGAGCTGCACAAGCATTTCTGCGGCTATCTTGCCTCCGACGCCTGCCTATCCTTTCTTGAAAAATGGGAGACCTTTGTACACCAGCAATCCGCTCCTGACGCTGAGCAATGCCCGAACGCCTCCCTTTCGACTGCGAGTGTTGCTCTGGAAAGCATCAAAAAAGCCTGGAAAAAAGTTATTCGCCACGGTCGTCAGGTCAGTAAGGAGACAACTGACAGCGAAATCCATGCACTGCGCATCGACTGCAAAAAACTGCGCTATCTGCTTGAATTCTTCTCCTCCATTTTTCCCCATAAATCAATCGCTCCTGTGGTACGACAATTGAAGGAACTCCAGGACAACCTTGGTGACTTTGTCGATTTTTCGGTTCAACTGCACTCTCTTCGTGAACGCTTGACCGTGCTGCCCACCGGCAAAGAGGAGATTTTACTTGCCGCATCAATGGGTGCCCTTATGGCCACCCTTTTCCAAAAACAGGAAGAGGCGAGGAATACATTCCACCAAACTTTCAAGGCGTTTGACCACGATAAAACCGCTGAGCTCTTTCGCGATCTTCTGACAAGCAAACTGCAATGAAAACCATAGCACTCTACAGCATCAAGGGCGGAGTCGGCAAAACGGCGGCGGCGGTCAACCTCTCCTACCTCTCCTCCCTGACATCTCAGCCAACCCTGATCTGCGATCTCGATCCGCAGGGAGCCAGCTCCTACTATTTCAGAATTACCGCCTCAAAAAAATACAACAGCGACCAATTTCTGAAGGGCAACAAAAAGATCTACCGCAACATCAAGGCGACCGATTTTGAGAACCTTGACCTGCTCCCTTCCGACTTTTCCTACCGCAATCTTGATATCGAACTCTCTGAAGAGAAAAAGCCTCAAAAAAAGCTCAAAAAGAATCTTGAAGAGCTGAGCGAGGAGTACCACTATCTCTTTTTTGACTGCCCGCCAAACCTGACACTCCTTTCAGAAAGTGTTTTTGCTGCCTCCGACCTCATTCTGGTACCGTTGATTCCCACAACACTCTCAATGCGCACCTACTTCCAGTTACAGGATTTTTTCAAGGAGAATAAACTTGACGGCTCAAAAATACGCCCCTTTTTCAGTATGGTGGAGAAGCAAAAAAAATTACACCGCGACATCATCCTTGAATTTGGTAATGGCCCGGAATTCCTCACCCAGAACATCCCTTACAATTCAGAGGTTGAAAAAATGGGTCTCTATCGCGCACCGCTCAATGCCGTTCTGCCCAATGCTCCTGCCTCAAAAGCCTACCGAAACCTTTGGGAGGAGATTGACTCTCATCTTGACTAAACCTCGTCAACTCTGCCCGGGTTCTCCAGACTCAGAACAATGTTGCACAATTGTGACAAACAACGTTTCCATTTTTACTGTACATTCAGGAATATTTAAAACGGATGAGCATTGACACCGCTTGTAATACTTTTATAACTCAATCAATTTTAACGCTACCCAAAATGTCCATAACGCCTATAATTCAGGTTTTTGATCCCGCATTGTGCTGCAGCAGTGGCGTATGTGGAATTGATGTCGATCAAGCTTTGGTCAGTTTTTCGGCTGACATTGATTGGGCTCTGCAGCATGGGGCTCAGATAGATCGCTTCAATCTTGCCCGTCAACCGCTGGCCTTCGCAGAAAACCAGACGGTAAAAACCTTTCTCGACAGTTTGGGGGCAGAAGCGCTGCCGCTGATTCTTGTTGATGGCGAAGTGCTCTTGAGTGGCCGATACCCAAGCCGGGCAGAACTTGCCGGTTGGGCATCTATAACGCTGCCTGCCACAGAGGCAAAACAAGCCAAAAGTTGCTGCTCCGATAGCAATTGCTGCGGATAATTCACGAAACCACTCCAATGAAATTTCTCAAAGAGCCCCCACGCTTCCTTTTCTTTACCGGAAAAGGGGGCGTGGGCAAAACCTCAATTGCCTGCGCAACAGCCATGCAACTCGCCGAAGCCGGGCGAAAAATCTTGCTGGTGAGCACTGACCCTGCCTCCAATGTCGGCCAGGTATTCGGTATCACCATCGGCAGCAACATCACTCCGGTCGAGGCCGTTGCGGGCCTCTTTGCGCTCGAAATTGACCCGCAGGCAGCAGCACAGCACTACCGCGACCGCATTGTCAAACCGGTACGCAATCTTCTGCCAGAGAGCGTCGTCAAAAGCATTGAAGAACAGCTTTCCGGCGCCTGCACAACGGAAATTGCCGCCTTCGACGAGTTCACCGCCCTCTTGACCGACTCAGCCCTGACCGCCGACTTCGACCACATCATTTTCGACACGGCACCAACCGGCCACACCATCCGGCTGCTGCAACTGCCTGGCGCATGGAGCGGTTTTCTTGAAGAAGGTAAAGGTGACGTCTCATGCCTTGGCCCGCTGGCCGGTCTTGAAAAACAGCGCTCCCAGTACAGGGAGGCCCTTAAAGCCTTGGCCGACCCCTTGCGTACACGCCTGATTCTGGTCGCCCGGGCCCAGCAATCCACCTTGCGCGAAGTTGCCCGAACCTGTGAAGAGCTCGCCGCAATTGGCATCTCACAACACCATCTCGTCATCAACGGCATACTCCCCCAAAGCGAAACGACAGAGGATGCACTTGCTGCGGCACTCTTTTCGCGTGAACAGGCAGCATTATCGGCCATGCCGGAAAGCCTCAGGGCATTGCCGACCGATTATGTCGCACTCAAACCCTTCAATCTGGTTGGCCTTGAAGCGCTGCGCCAGTTACTCTCCGACAAAAATCAGCTCTCGCTCTTCAGTGAAGAGGCCATCACACTCAACGCTCCCGGCCTTCTGACACTGATTGACGAAATCGCACTCAAAAAGAAGGGGCTTGTCATGTTCATGGGGAAAGGTGGAGTTGGCAAAACAACCCTCGCAGCAGCAATCGCTCTTGAACTTGCCCGTCGTGGCCTGCCGGTACACCTTACCACCTCCGATCCAGCGGCTCATCTCACCGAAACACTGAACGGCTCCATGGAGATGCTCACCGTCAGCCGAATCGATCCCCGCGCCGAAACCGAACGCTACCAGCAAGAGGTGATGAGCAGCAAGGGAAAAGAACTTGATGCAGAAGGGAGTGCCCTGCTCCGGGAGGACTTGCGCTCACCCTGCACCGAAGAAATTGCGGTCTTTCAGGCTTTTTCACGCATCATCAGTGAGGCCGACCAGAAATTTGTTATCATGGATACGGCTCCTACCGGTCATACCCTGTTGCTGCTCGATGCAACCGGAGCCTATCACCGTGAATTCACCCGTCAAAGTGGCAAAACAGAAGAGCACCATCTCACGCCGATGACGCGAATGCAAGACCCGGAGCAGACCAGCATCGTACTTGTGACGCTGGCCGAGACCACCCCTGTGCTCGAAACCGCCAATCTGCAGGCAGAGTTGCGGCGTGCCGGCATTGAACCATGGGGATGGGTCATCAATAACAGCATAGCCGCTGCCGAACCGCACTCCGCTATCCTCAAGCAGCGAGCACACAACGAACTGAATGAGATTGACGCCGTGGCCCGCCTTCATGCCACCCGTTACGCCGTCGTACCGTTGTTGCATGAAGAGCCAACAGGAACGAATCGGCTTCTAAAGCTCATCCACGGCCCGGTAAGAGAACACACTACATAAAAATTGAATACCATGCAAAATCCACTGCTGCTTGTTGTCGAAGATGACCCGAACCTTGCAAAGCTGCTTGAATATAATCTCAATCGGGCAGGCTATAGATGTCATCTTTCCGGCACTGGCGAAGATGGGTTTGAAGAGCTCTCAAAAAAAAGCTTTGACCTTGTGCTGCTTGATGTGATGCTGCCCGGGATGGACGGCTTTGAGTTCTGCCGAAAAATAAGGCAGCATCAGCGTTACAAGGATATCCCCATCATCATGGTGACGGCAAAAGGAGAGGAGATTGACCGGATTTTGGGATTTGAGCTCGGCATTGACGACTATGTGGTCAAACCCTTCAGCCCCCGTGAGCTGACCCTGCGCATACGGGCAATCCTCAAACGCGATCACCGGCAGAGCGGCAAAACGGAGGAACTGCTCAAGGCAGGATCTCTTGAAGTCGATTTGACGCGACACCTTGTAACGCTTGAAGGCAAAGAGCTTGTGGTGACTCTGATGGAGTTCAAGCTTCTCGTTGCTCTCCTCAAACGGAAGGGAGAGGCGCAGTCGCGCGAGAGGCTGCTCAGCGATGTCTGGGATATCGATAAAAGCATCAACACAAGAACTATCGACACCCACATTACCCGAATCCGCGAAAAACTTGGAGAAACGGGCCGCATGATCACAACCGTGCGGGGACTTGGGTACAAGTTTGAGGAAAAAGAGGGTGATAACCATGCAGCCTAAACTCTCCTTCAAGCTTGGCCTTGTCATCGGGATGATTATTTTTTTTTCAATAGTCATCAGCTATTTTTCGATTGAGGGTCGATTGACGGAGATACTTGTTTCGGCAACAAAAAAGGAGCTTTACCGCGACCTGCTGCTCAATAAACAGATGTTCGAAGAGAAGGCGCGGGAATGGGAGACAACCGAGCAAAGCAACGCATGGGTAGAGCGTATTGCACGTACACTCGACATCCGGGTCACCCTGATTGATATTCAGGGTGAGGTCATCGCCGACTCCTCTATCCCCTCAGACAAACTCTACGCAATAGAAAACCACTGGAAAAGGCCGGAAGTACAAGATGCCATTACAAAAGGCTACGGCGAAAGAACCCGGTACAGTCAAACCGTCAAAGAGCACATGCTCTATATGGCTATCCCTGTCGGTTTTCCGAAACCCTACGCCATCCTTCGATTCGGCAAACCACTCTACGATATCGGAGTATTTGATACCGGAATTCATAGGACGATCATCAATGGAATCTTTCAGGCGCTCTTCTTCTCCCTGATTGCAGGTTTTCTGACCGCATTTTTTCTGACCCGTCAGCACAGGGTGCTTGCCAAAAGCGCAAAAAGAAGGATTCAGGGTGACTTTTCAGGCACCATTCCTGTCACCAGCAATGATGAAAATGGCCTCTTTGCCCGCGCACTGAACGTCATGACGGATGAAATCAGGCAACTTCGGCGCAGCGAAGAGTGGCTTCAGACGGTTTTTTCAGGTATTCGTGAGGCTATCATTGTCACCGACGCAGTTGGCAATATCATTCTTGTCAACCCGGCAGCATCAAGAATGTTCCGCATCGACGGCACCATGTTCAAGTCGCGCCCGCTCCACCATCTCTCCGACAACAAGCTTCAAGAGCTTTTTACAAAAGTTCACAGCACACGCATAACCCTGCGAAAAGAGGAGATGATGCTCATGACCACAAAGGGAGAGCGCATCATGCAAATCAGCTCCATGCCACTCACCAAAGAGGAGCAGTTCGAAGGGACAGTTTTTGTTTTGAACGACATCACCAAGCTTCGCAGCCTTGAAGCAATACGCCGCGATTTTGTTGCCAGCGTTTCACACGAACTGCGCACGCCGCTCACCGTCATCACCGGCTACGCAGAGACCCTGCTCGACGGAGCCATGCTTGAGCCTGAACATGCCACACCCTTCCTGCAAATCATTTTGCAGGCAAGCCAGCAGCTTACCGCTCTTGTCAACGATGTGCTCGACCTCTCCAGAATTGAGTCAGGCTATATCAAGTACCAATTCAGCGCAGTCAACCTCAAAAATATGGTGCAAAAATCGGTTGATCTGCTGCAACAAGCCATTGAAAAAAAGCAGATCAAGCTTGAAATCCACATCCCCGGGGATCTCCCTCTAGTGTATGCCGATCCCTGCTATCTCGACATTGTTATCCGCAACCTCCTCGACAACGCCATTAAATACGTTGACGAGCGCAATGGGAAGGTCAGGATTTCAGCATTCAGAAATGGCGAAGGCATACGACTTGAAGTAGAAGACAATGGTATCGGTATATCGAAATCCGATCTTGACCGAATTTTTGAACGCTTCTACCGGGTCGACAAAGCCCGCTCACGCGAGCGCGGAGGAACCGGCCTTGGGCTTGCCATTGTCAAGCACATTATTTTGGCCCATAAAGGCAACGTTGAAGTACGCTCTCGCATCAACCACGGTTCGGTCTTCAGCGTAGTTTTGAGGATGGCGAAAGGGGGGTAAAAATAACGTTATCTGACTTTTTTTGATAAATTGCGCGTGAGACCGCCACTTTTCAAAAAAATTCCTTTCGCTTTCAAAAGAGAGTGTGAAACATGAATCTCGCAGTGCTCATGTATTCAACAATATCCAGAAAATTATCCACGACCATTTCGGCACTCATCCTGCTGCTTGCTCTGCTTGTGCTTTTCAGTTTCAGGGCTCATGCAGCCCAGGCTGTAGTTATTCTGGATCGTGAACCCTCTCGTGAACTTGCCGGACACTTTGACCAGTACGACGACCTGACGGGAAAACTGACCCTTGCCGACATTCTTGAGCCAAAAAATGCAGTCGGCTTCAGGCGCATCAAAGACAAACTCAATGATGGCTACAGCCACAAAGCGGTCTGGCTGCGTTTTAGTCTTTTTCGCACCTCCCGATTTCCCGCAGAGGCATGGTTACGGCTTTACCCGCCCTATCTCGATCATGTCACCGTTTATATTCAGTCAGACCACGACCCATCCAAAGCCTCTTCCTATCGCCAGATAAAACTCGGCGACCACATCCCCGTTGCTGATCGTCCTCTGCCGGGCACCGACTTTCTTGCTCCCTTGTCACTGCCCCTCGAAACGCCGGTCACCATTTACGTCCGAATTCAGGCTATCAGTTCCCTGAATTTTAACGCATCGGTTCATACCCCGACGGATATGTACCGGGAAATAAATACAGACATTCTGATTCAAGGAGGCTATCTGGCCATTATCGTACTCTTTTCGCTGCTGAACTTTATCTATTTCCTACGCATTAATGACAAACTTTTTCTCTACTTCGCCCTCTACGCTCTGGCTGTCGCCACCAATTATTTCTCCATAAGCGGCATTCTCAGTCTGATCTTGCCAGACGTTGCCCATCTCATTTCCGACTATCTTGCTGATCTTGGAAAAGGTGGAGGAATACTCCTCGTTTCACTGTTTTTAATCCGCCTTTTTACCTCAGAACTTACACCCTTTACCCGCCGATACCTGAAGTTAATGGTGGTTATTGGCGCTCTCACCATACTTGCTGATCCACTTGGCTTTTATATTGAGATGGCCCCTGTCACCTCTGTGGCAATGCTTTTTCTGTTTTTTATGATCACTTGGCTCAGTTATAAAGCCGTAAAAAACAATAAACCTGGAGGCATACTTTTCTTTATGGCATTCGGCATCAGCAATCTTGGTTATTTTATCCATTTTCTGCAACTCCTCGGCCTGGTTCCCCTTGAATGGTGGAACATCAACAATATCAAATATGCCTCTCTTCTCAATATTGTACTTATGACCGTCGCTCTCGCCGAGCGTCTTAGGGAAACTGAAAAACGGGCAATGGCTGCACTCAGGGAATCTGAGCTTAAGAGTGTGGAACTTGCAACGGAACGAGTGGCAACAGAACGGCAACAGCGATTTTTGACGATGGTTTCGCACGAATATCGAACTCCACTCGCCATTATCCGAAGCTCCCTTGATATCATGGAACTTCAAATGAGCGACCACTACCCCGAAAACAGTAGTGAGCTTGATAAAATAAAACGTGCCGTTCATCGACTTGTGGAGGTGATGGATGTTTCGCTTAACAAAAGCCGTATTTCTGATTCCGAGGAAAGGAAGGGGGCCGTGCGTACTCTTTTAGCGCCATTCATGGCTTCAGTGGTCGAAGAAGTTCGTGCGCTCTGGCCAAAACGTACCTTTCGCTTTGCCATATCACTCACTGAGCGTGCAATCAATGCTGAAAAACACTATCTTACAACTGCTTTGTTTAACCTGCTCGATAATGCCCAAAAATACTCTCCGCCAGAGTCTTCGATTGACATTGATTGCCACGAAGAGAGAGATGAGGTCGTTATCAGGATACAAAATCAAAGCAATAGTTTCTTGACGAATGAGACAGAACAACTTTTCAAAAAATACCAGCGCGGCAGCAACAGCAAGAATACCAATGGATCCGGCCTTGGCCTGTGGCTTGTACGGGAAATCATCAATCGGCATAATGGCACGGTCACTTTTGAAAAAAGCGGCATCCATGTTGTGGTAACAGTTCGTCTTCCTCTTGAAGATACTCTAACGAAATAAAAACCATGACTCAGCAACCCTCTTTACCAGCAAACTCCATAAAACGAATCATCATTGTTGAAGATGACAGTGACCTGCTCGAAAACATGGTGAAATACCTCACGCTCGCAGGTTATGAGGTGACAGGTGCTGCCTCTGCCCGTGAGTTTTATTATCATCTCTCCCAGCAAACATACCTGTTGGCCGTCCTCGACATTGGGCTTCCCGACCAGAGCGGCTTGGTGCTTGCCGAATATGTACGAAATAACACCAGTATGTGGATCATCATACTGACGGCACGCTCAACACTCGAAGACAAACTTGCAGGGCTGAAATGCGGAGCTGATTTTTATCTGGTCAAACCGATTGATTGCAGCGAACTCGCCGCTACCATTGCCAATCTTTTTGTGCGTATTAATGAAACGCCCGCCATTCCCGAACAGGAATTGCTGAGAGAAACGGATACCTTTGCTCAGTGGAAACTTGAACGCAACAATTGGATACTGATTACTCCCAAGGGCGATTCCATTAAACTGACCTCTAAAGAGTTCGAGTTTATTACCTCTCTCAGTTTGCGAAGCAACACTATTGTGGCTCGCCGGGATATCCTGAAAATCCTTGACTATCCCTCCACAGAACAGGCAAGCCATGCCCTTGAATCGATGATTCACCGTCTGCGTAAAAAGATCGAAGAGGCAGGCTATGAGTTTCCCGTCAAAACCTCCCATGGTATGGGTTACTGTTTATCCGCTGATATTATCTGCATCTGATTTCCTCGCGCACGTCCACCCTTTACCGAAACAATATCACATCACTTATACCTCACAGCGTCATGCTAATGTGAGGTATTGTGATATGTTGCGACTTTTTGCGACTCGTTTTATCACACATCTTGCCTGTAAATTATCCCAATATTAAAAATGCAACCTATCAATAAAGTAGCGCCACTGTATAGGCTCTACCTGTGTGATTTCAAATTCAAACATTGATAAATCCGTATCCTCCATGCAACATACCATTACATCCAAAGCGCTCTCCCTGACGGGGCTCCTGTTGATTCTCTCACTCTCTCAACCAGCCCTGCAACTTTCAGCCGCACCAATTCCTGACACAGGCAGCATCCTGCGCGACCAGCAGCAGTCGCAAAAAGAGTTGCAAAGGCAGTTGCCCACTCCTGAAAGCGCAAAAGAACCCGTTTCACAAGCAGCAAGCACGGTGCAGGTTGTGGTGAAGGGGTTCACGTTCAGCGGGTATGAAGAGCTGGCCACCGAAGCTGAGCTTCAGGGTACGGTAGAGGGTTTCATTGGAAAAAGTCTCGCTTTTGGTGAACTCAACAGCCTGACCGACAAGGTCACCGCACTGCTTAAAAAAAAGGGTTATATGCAGGCAAGGGCCTACCTTCCACAGCAGGATATTACCTCCGGTATCATCAAAATTGCCATTTCACAGGTAAAAAGTGACGGCAATCTTTTTATCAAGCGTAACAAAAACGCTCGAATTTGCCCCGATTTTTTGCACCGCATTGCCGAGTCGCCCCTGCATGCCGGAAAACCAATCAAAGAGCAGGAGCTGGAACGCGCTGTGCTGCTGATAAACGATCTCCCCGGTGTATCGGCCAAAGCCTCCCTTGTGGCTGGCAAAGAAACCGGCACCAGCGGAGTTGACCTTGCCGTCAGCGAAGGAAGACTTTTTTCAGGAATGCTCTATGGCGACAACCAGGGAAACCGCTTCGTCGGCGAGTGGCGTGGCAGTGTGATGGTTTCTCTCAACGACCCTCTCCGTCACGGCGACCAGTTGACCACCCTTTTGACTGAGTCATCAGGGATGGCCCAGGGACGCGTCGGCTACAGCATCCCGATTGCTTTTGATGGCCTCAGAGCGAACCTCGCCTACACCGGTATGCGCTACGAACTCGGTGAGGGCTTTGCCTCTTTGCACTACAAGGGCAACAGCAACAGCATTGATACCGGCCTGAGCTACCCGGTACTTCGCACCCGCAATGCCAACGTCACCACAAGCGCATCTTACGGCTACCGGGGAATCATCGACAGTTTGGCCGATGTGAACGTACACGACAAAACAGTCAACAACGCCACCTTTACGGTCAGCGGCGACCGTTACGACAAACTCTTGAGCGGCGGCTATACCAGTTACAGTGCAAGCCTCACCACCGGAACGATGCACGAATCGAATGCACTGACGGCTGCAGATGCTCTCATCAATCATACCGAGGGCGGCTACACCCGCTTTAACTTCAGCCTTGCCCGTCTGCAGCGTCTCTCCGAAAAAATGAACATCAATCTCTCAGGTAGTGCCCAACTCTCCTCCAACAACCTCGATTCGAGCGAAAAGTTTTCACTCGGCGGCCCCAACAGCCTGCGCGCCTATCCCATTGGCGAAGCTTCCGGCGACAAGGGGCAGCTTTTGAGCACCGAACTCCGTTACGCTCTTCCTCTTGAAGCAAAACAGGGAACCCTTGAGCTCATCGGCTTTTGCGACGCCGGGCACATCACCGTCAATAACGAGCGTTACACTGGTGATCTATCGAACGCCACAAACAGCAACGACTACTGGCTATTTGGCGCTGGTGCTGGTCTCAACTATTCGTACTCCGGAAGCCTCTCCCTTCGTGCAACCTGGGCGCATGTTCTCGGTGATAACGCCGGACGTGATACTGTTGGCAACAATTCGGACGGTTTCAACAACAAAAATCGTTTCTGGCTGCAGAGCATCTTCTCTTTTTGATGCACTGCTCCTGAACTGAAATCAATCATAAAAAGCCGAAAACCGGCTCAAAGCTCTTTCACAACGAACTCAACAGTTGCACCATGAACAAGATATTCAACCTTATATGGTCAAAAACCAAAGAGAAGTGGATTGTCGTTTCTGAAAAAGTCAAGGGAAACGGTAAAGTCCCCACCTCTCCGCTCCTGAGTATTGCCGTTCTAACAGCACTCTTCTCTTCGGGAGGAGTGGCCTACGGCATTGACGCCAGTACACTGCCCACAAGCGGGCAGATAACCGCCGGCAGTGGCACCATCACCACCAACGGGGCACAGATGACGATCGACCAGACAACCCAGAAGATGATCGCCAACTGGGGCACCTTCAACATCGGTGAAAACGCCGCAGTCCAGTTTAACCAGCCGGGCGTCACCTCGGCGGCGTTGAACCGCATCGCCGACCGCAACCCGAGCCAGATTCTGGGTGCGCTCAGGGCGAACGGCCAGGTTTTTCTGCTCAACTCTTCCGGTATTGTTTTTGGCTCAACCGCCCGCGTCAACGTTGGTGGTCTGGTTGCCTCGTCGCTCAATATGCTCGACAGCGACTTTCTTGCGGGCAGAAACCGCTTCAGCGCAAACGGCAGTGCCGGTGCCATCCTGAACCAGGGAGCCATCAAGGCGACGGATGGTGGAGTGGTTGCCCTTATGGCTCCCACAGTCAGCAACGAAGGAAGCATCACCGCCAACAGCGGCAGTGCACTTCTTGCTGCTGGCAATCAGGTCACACTTGACTTCGGCGGCGACGGCCTGATCAACTATACGGTCGATCAGGGTGCCGTTGATGCTCTGGTCGAAAACAAGGGGCTCATCAAGGCTGATGGTGGCGTGGTGGTAATGACCGCCAGAGCAGCCGACGCCTTGAGGATAGCTACAGCAACCAACAGCGGCGTCATTGAGGCCCATACCCTCCAGAACAAGGCGGGCCGGATTCTGCTGCTCTCCGACATGGAGAATGGCCAAGCCCTCGTCAGCGGTAGACTCGACGCCAGCGCCCCCGACGGTGGCAACGGTGGATTCATTGAAACCTCCGGCGGTCGGGTCAACATCAGCGACGGAACGGTGGTGACCACACGGGCAGCGCAGGGGAAGAGCGGGACGTGGCTGATTGACCCGACGGATTTTACCATTGCGAGTGATAAAGGTGGCAGTGTGACCCAGGGCACTCCCTCAGGAGACATCTCAGGAAGCACACTCCAGACGGCACTTAGTTCAAGTAATGTCACCATTCTTTCAAGTCAGGGCTCGACCGTTTCAGGTTCGGGCGATATCAATGTGAATGACGCTGTATCATGGAGTGCGAACTGGCTAACCCTTACAGCAGCCCGTGACATCAACATCAATGCCGTAATGACTGCTTCCGGATCAGCATCATTAGAAATGAATACTGCCACAGACAACGGTGGCGATTTGGCTGTTCCCGGTGGAACGGTGATGGTCGGGTTTAATGATGACGGCACCTTCAAGGGGCGGGTGGACTTCTCAGGAACAGGTACGTTAAACATCAACACCCACGAGTACACCGTCATCAACAATATAAATGATTTGCAGAACCTTAATCAAACCGGTTACAACGCCCTCGGCAGCAACCTTGATAACAATAATAGTCCGTTCAACCCGATTAGCTTCCAGGGTACTTTCGATGGCCTTGGCCACACTATAACGAATCTGAATATCTCAAAAGAATACGATGATAACATCGGTTTATTTGGAGATAACTCAGGAACAATCCGCAATATCGGACTTGTTGATGCAAGTGTAGTGGGCGACAACAACGTCGGCGCTCTGGTGGGGTACAATAACGGTGGCACCATCACCAACAGTTACGCTACGGGCAGCGTGACATCAACTGGTGATTATGGTGACAACATCGGCGGTCTGGTGGGATACAATTATGGAGGCGACATCACCAGCAGCTACGCTACGGGCAGCGTTGTCAGCACCGGCGACTATGTCGGCGGTCTGGTGGGATACAATTATGGAGGCGACATCACCAGCAGCCATGCCACAGGCAGCGTTGTCAGCACCGGCGACTATGTCGGCGGCTTGGTAGGGCACCATTATGACAGTGGCAACATCACCGACAGCTATGCCACGGGCAACGTAACAGGGGGAGACTATGTTGGTGGTCTCGCAGGGCACAGTGACGCCGATATTACCAACTCCTACGCGATAGGCAACGTGACTGGGAGCAATTATGTCGGTGGTCTGACAGGACACAATTGCAGTGTCACCACCAACTCATACGCAACGGGCAACGTGACTGGGAGCAATTATGTCGGTGGTCTTGCCGGGTACCTTGACCACACCATTACCGGCAGCTATGCTACTGGAATCGTTACAGGAACTGGAAAGGATGTCGGTGGTCTGGTGGGGTACAATGACGATGGTTCCGTCGAAAAAAGTTACGCGACGGGTACCGTGAATGGTAGTGACAGCGGCAATGCAGGCGGTCTCGTAGGAAGAAATTTGGGCGACATCACCAACGCCTATGCTTCGGGCGCAGTAAATGGTGGTACCGGAGAAAGTGAAGGAAACAACGGCGGTTTGGTGGGGTACAATGACGGCGACATCATCAACACCTACGCGAGGGGCGTTGTGACAGGAAACGGATATATCGGTGCTCTGGTAGGATACAAAAATAACGGCAGCATCTCCTATTCGTTTTACGATTCGGAGGCCAACCCTTCGATGACGGGTGTTGGTAACGATGTTGATGCTCCTGGATACGTCTATCCCATGAGCTCTGCCAACATGAAGCTGGTGGAGAATTATACCACGGCAACAGCCGCGAACGGCAATCCTGCGCAGGCTCCAGAGTGGGACTTTACCGTCGGCAACAGCATCTGGAAAATTGATTCGGCCAACGATGGCTACCCCTACTTCGGATTGCAGAGTGCTCCGGAACCTGATGCACCAGAAGAACCTGATGCACCAGAAGAACCTGATGCACCTGTAGTAGTTGATGTGCCTGAGGTACCTGAGGTTGCACCAGCAACACCCGAGACACCTTACGAGCGGCCACCCGTGTTATACGAACAGGTTCCGCTGACAGGTCCATCGTATCCAGGAGCACCAACAACTCCGCCTCCACCCTCTATTCTGGACGGGCAATTGCTGGAGGTAGAGATGCTCTCTCCACAATCAGGCTCTGAGGCTGGGGTGATTGCTGTGACGGTTCCTCAAAATCTCTGGATGCCGGGTGCTGTTTTCAGCTTTGAACTGCCCGACCAGGTTAAGGATGCCGCATCCGGTGGTGGTGCATCAATTACGCTGCTTGACGGAAAACCGTTACCCTCCTGGTTGCAGTATAACCCTGAAACCAAGAGCTTTACGGCAACGGATATACCGCAAGGTGCAACAGAAGTGAAGCTTCTTATCACCGTCAATGGCAAAACCTGGGAGGTGGATCTTTCCATGAAGCCGTCGTAAGATGGTTGCAAAGGCTCCACGCTAAAAAAGTATATTTCAGTTCAAAAGGGGTGGCTGACCTGGCCACCCCGCCATTAAAAAACAATCGAAATGATCCCACAATTTGTAGGCGTTGCCGGTTTACCGAGAGCTGGTTCTACACTGCTCTGCCAGCTACTCGGCGAACATCCTGATATCAGTTGCGAGGGGCACAGCTCGCCGCTCTGCAACGCCCTCCTGGCAACGCGCCGCTTTATCAGTGATGACCAGTTTTTTCTTTCGCAGCTTGATGTGCAGTATGCAACAACCTACGACCATCTCCGTACGGCCATGCAAGGCTTTCTGCATGGGTGGTACGGTGATTGCGGCAAGGCGGTTGTTATTGACAAAAACAGGGCCTGGCTCCATTGTATTGAGCTGCTCCTCCATCTTGACCCCAAGGCCCGTATTCTTGTGCCCATTCGTGACCTGAACCAGATTTACGGTTCCATTGAGGCGCAGCACCAGAAGTCGATTCTTGTTGATTTTATTGATCATCTCGCCGATTATGACCGGCTGGGAAGGGCTGACAAGCTTTTTGCTCAAGATAAAGCTATCGGCGCTCCCCTGTCGTCGATACAAGCGGTTAAAGATTTGCCGCAAGCGGTCAAGGATCGGCTCTTTTTTGTCAAGTTTGAAGATCTGGTAGCAAATCCTGTTGAGACGATGTCGCGCATCTACAGTTGGCTTGAACTTTCGCCCCACACGATCGATATTGAAAACCTGACGGTAAGGGCGCATGAGAGTGACAGCCATTACCGGTACAAGTATTGTCACCGGCAGCAGGGACGAATCTCTCCGCCACAACCCCACGAAGTTCCGCCCCGTATCAAAGATCTTATTGCCAAGGCGTGCAAGTGGTATAACGACTGGTTTTATCCAAAACAGTAAAATGACAATGGAGAATATCAGTTTTACTATATCGGCCCGAGGCAAGGCCGGAGAGATGCCGGTGATGGAGTTTTTAAAGCGGAATTTCGGGAGGCTTCCGCTTGAGCGTATCGACAGCCTTTTTGGCTTTGTTGAACGCTGCACCCTCTATGGGGGGCGCCCTTTCTACGGGCCTCAACTGAACGATCAGGATGTGGAGGCCCTCTACCGTCATTCCATAGGGCTTCGTCTCCCCCTCACCAATCTCTTTGTCAGTGAGGAGGAGTACCGGGAGTATCAGTGGCTTTTTGAAAAATATCACCGACCGGGCAATTCCATTATCACCACTGCCGACCAGTTGGCGCAGTGGATCCGCCGCGATTATCCCCACTATCAAGTGGAGGCGAGTGTGATCAAAAATATTGACACCTACGAAAAAATTGATACAGCTCTTGCGTTGTACGATACCGTCATTCTGCCGATGCGGCTGAACGTTCAGCCTCTGTTTCTTGCCGCAATTCCTGCTGAGACGAAAAAAAGAATCACCCTTTTCGCCAATGCCGGTTGCGCCTTTAACTGCCCTGCCAGGCTCTGTTATACAGCCATTTCAAAAATGAATAAATTTACGGGAGCCCCCTTTACCTGCTCAAAGGCCACCATGCCGCGCAGGGAGCTGGGAATGCTCTCTTTTGACCTTAAAAAGCTTCATGAGGCTGGATTCAAGCGCTTCAAGTTGCTTCAGGCCATGCCGGGAGGCGTCACCGGGTTCTGATGACGTTCACGCAATGTCTGCCTGCTTTACAACAACCGGTTCATGAAGAGCCGGGTTTACCTGATAATCACTATGACCTCTTTTTCCCTTGAAGATGAATCAATCGAAATTATCCGTGAAGCGGTTGCGACTGCAAGAAATCCGGTGATGCTCTATTCGATTGGCAAGGATTCATCCGTTATGCTGCATCTTGCCCGCAAGGCTTTTTATCCGGCCACTCCCCCTTTCCCTCTGATGCACGTCGATACCGGCTGGAAGTTCCGCTCAATGTATACCCATCGCGACCGCATGGCTGCCGAGAGCGGCATGAAGCTGCTGGTCTACAAAAATCCTGAAGGAGAGGCGGCTGGCATTAACCCTTTCGTTCATGGCAGTAATTACCATACCGATGTGATGAAAACACAGGCTCTGAAGCAGGCGCTTGACCTGTATGATTTTGATGTGATTTTTGGCGGAGCGCGCCGCGATGAAGAGAAAAGCCGGGCAAAGGAGAGGATTTTTTCATTTCGCTCTCCCGGTCACCGATGGGAACCAAAGGCACAACGGCCGGAGCTCTGGTCGCTCTATAATACGAGTATCCACGCCGGTGAAACCATTCGGGTCTTCCCGATAAGCAATTGGACTGAACTGGATATCTGGCAATACATTCGTGATGAAAATATCTCTATTGTTCCCCTCTACCTCGCAGCCGAGAGGCCCGTGGTCAACCGGGGCGGGCAGTGGATTATGGTCGATGATGAGCGCTTTCCTTTTGAGGCGGGTGAAGAGCCTGCCATGAAACGGGTGCGCTTCAGGACACTCGGATGCTGGCCACTCTCCGCTGCCATTGAGTCCGACGCTGAGACGCTTGAGGCGGTGATTGCCGAAACACTCCATGCGACCTGCTCGGAACGGCAGGGACGGCTGATTGATTCTGATGTGCCGGGTTCAATGGAAAAGAAAAAACAGGAGGGCTATTTTTAATGGAAAGCGAGCACGTAAGAGAGAGTATTGCCTTGATTGAAGCCGAGAGCCGCAAGGAGACCATCCGCTTCATTACCTGCGGCAGTGTTGATGATGGCAAGAGCACGCTGATTGGACGGTTGCTGTTTGAGAGCAAAAACATTTTTGATGACCAGCTCAGTTCGCTCGAAAGTGATTCGCGCCACTATGGAACCCAGGGAGAGAGGATTGATCTGGCGCTTCTCGTTGACGGGTTGCAGGCAGAGCGCGAGCAGGGTATCACCATTGACGTCGCCTATCGCTTTTTTGCCACCGATCGGCGACGCTACATTGTGGCCGATACCCCGGGGCACGAACAGTATACCCGTAATATGGCGACAGGAGCCTCGACCGCCGATCTGGCGGTTATTCTGGTTGATGCACGCAAAGGGGTGCTGGTGCAAACCCGGCGTCACAGCCGTATTGCGGCCATGATGGGTATTCGTCACATCGTGCTTGCGGTCAATAAAATGGATCTGGTTGGTTTTGAGGAGCAAGTCTTCACCGACATTGAAGCGGAGTTCCAGGAATTTGCCGAAGGCTTTGCCTTTCACGCCATTCAGGCCATTCCCCTTTCAGGACTGGAGGGCGATAACGTTCTCTTCACAAGCAGCCATACCCCCTGGTACAGCGGCCCCAGCCTGATGGAGCATCTGGAACGTGTGGATGTGCGTGAGGCGGCGGGCCGCAGTGCATTCCGTATGCCGGTGCAGTGGATTAACCGTCCCAATCTTGATTTTCGTGGCTATTGCGGACGCATCGCTGAGGGAGTTATTCGCCCCGGAGATGCTCTGCGTATTTTGCCGTCAGGCGTACAGACGAGGGTGAAGTCGATCATCAGGGGATTTGGGGAGGTTGACCATGCGTGCGAGGGACAAAGTGTCACCCTCACGCTGATGGATGAGGTGGATGCAAGCCGGGGTGATGTGGTGACCGCAGCCGACGATCCGCCGCAATCTGCCGACCAGTTCGAGGCTCGCCTCCTCTGGATGGCTGATCATGCGATGACACCTGGCCGACACTATATGATGAAACACGCCTGCCGGGAGGTAACCGTCACCATCACCAAAATCAAGTACCGTGAAGATGTCAACAGCGGCGCACATCTGGCGGCTGAAACACTCGGCCTGAATGAAATTGGTACGGTCAATCTCTCCACCTCCGCTCCGATCGTTTTTGAGCCTTATGGAGTGAATCGTCTGCTTGGCGGTTTTATCCTGATCGATAAACTGAGCTTTGAAACGGTTGGTGCGGGCATGATCAACTTTGCGCTACGCCGGGCGGAAAACATTCATTGGCAGGCGCTTGAGGTCAATAAAGCGGCACGCTCAGCCATAAAGCACCAGAAGCCGCGCTGTATCTGGTTTACCGGACTTTCAGGATCGGGGAAATCGGCCATTGCCAATATCCTGGAAAAGCAGCTCTATGCCGAAGGGCGGCATACCTGCCTGCTCGATGGTGATAATGTCCGCCACGGGCTGAACCGGGATTTGGGATTTACTGAAGCTGATCGTGTTGAAAACATTCGGCGCATTGCAGAGGTGGCCCGCCTGATGGTTGATGCCGGGCTGATTGTGCTGGTCAGCTTTATCTCGCCATTCCAGAGTGATCGTGCAATGGCGCGAAGCCTCTTTGACGAAGGTGAGTTTGTGGAGGTATTCGTCGATACCCCACTGGCAGAATGTGAAAAACGGGATGTGAAGGGGCTCTATGCCAAGGCCCGTCGGGGAGAGCTGAAAAATTTCACCGGAATCGACAGCCCCTACGAGGCGCCGCTCAAGCCGGAGATTCATCTTTCGGGCACCATGAAGTCACCGGAGGAGGAGGCGGGGTTGATAATGAGTTTATTGAGTGTGTGAAACCCGGTTTTCACCTCATCGCACGATCCAATTGCCAAGGTCGGAAATTATTTTTTTATGCCGATAATTTCTGACCTTCGAACGGCAACTTATTAAGAACCAACTCCCTGAGATTCATCTTTTTATTGGTATTATCTAAAAAAGGAATCCCTTTCACTTTCAAAAGAGAATGTGAAACATGAATCTTGCAGCACTCATGTATTTAGCAATATCCAGAAAATTATCCACGACCATTTCAGCACTCATGCTGCTATTCGCCGTGGTTGTGCTTTTCAGTTTCAGTGCCCATGCAGCCCAGCCTGTGGCCATTCTGGATTGTGAAACCTCTGTTGAACTTACCGAACAGTTTAACCACTACGATGACCCCAGCGGAAAACTAACGCTTGCCGACATTCTTGATCAAAAAAATGCAATCGGCTTTACACCCCTCAAGGGCAGTCTCAACGATGGGTATAGCCACAAAGCGGTCTGGCTGCGCTTTACCCTCTTTCGTACCTCCCGATTTCCCGCAGAGGCATGGTTACGGCTTGGCCCGCCTTATCTGGATTATGTTACCGCATACATTCAAACTGGCCCCGATCCCTTTGCAGCCTCTTCGTATCGCAGGGTTCGCCTTGGAGACCACATACCAGCCGCAGAACGTCCTATTCCGGATCCGGACTTCCTGGCTCCTGTTTTTCTGCCTGAAGGCCAAACGGTCACGGTGTATGTCCGGGTACAATCCATTACCCCCCTCAGCCTGACCGTAACGGTACAAACTAAGGCTGAGCAGGTACGCTCTACTAATGCCAATATTTTGACGCAGGGCGGCCATCTCGCTATTGTTCTGGTCATCATTGTGCTGAACCTCATATTTTTCTTTCGTATCGGTGATCGATTGTTCCTGACTTTCACTCTGTTTGCCATGGCTCTTTTCATCAACTACCTTTCCATAAGCGGTATCCTCATTGTCATTATACCTGGTTCGTTGCACCTTGTTTCCGACTCTTTCGGCGACATCGGTATGAGCGGGTCGATACTCCTTTTTTCTCTATTTTTACAACGTCTTTTTGCGCCGGTGATAACAACTCCTGTCCGATGGTATCTGAAGTTTATGGCCGTCATGGCCGTGCTGAATGTGCTTGTCAAGCCAATCGGATACTATGTCGAAACGGCTCCGATTACCTCCTTCGGAGTGTTATGCATGTATTTTATTGTTATCTGGTTGAGCATTCAGGCAATCCGGAAACAACTACCGGGAGGTAAATTTTTTTTTGTTGCATTCGCGATCAGTAATATCGGGTACTTTTTCTACTTCGTCAAACTGGTGGGATTGATGCCCATCGAGTGGTGGAACATCAATAACCTCATGTTCTCTTCGCTGCTCAATATTGTTCTCATGACCTTTGCTCTCGCCGAGCATCTTCGGGAGACTGAAAAACGGGCAATGAATGCACTCAAGGAGGCTGAAATCATGAATGTGGAACTTGCAACAGAACGGGTGGCAACAGAACGGCAGCAGCGATTTTTGACGATGGTTTCGCACGAATATCGAACTCCTCTTGCTATTATCCGAAGCTCCCTTGATATCATGGAGCTTCAGATGAGCGACCACTACCCCGAAAACAGTACTGAACTTTCCAAAATGAAGCGTGCCGTTCGCCGCCTGGTGGAGGTGATGGATGTGTCGCTTGAAAAAAGTCGTCTTTCTGACTCCAGTGAAAAGGAGGGTGCTGTGCGAACGCCTTTAGCATCATTCATGGCAACAGAGGTTGAGGAAGTTCGTGCACTCTGGCCAAAACGTACTTTTAACTTTACCATATCGCTCACTGATCAGGCAATTAATTCCGAAAAACATTATTTTACAACAGCTTTGTTTAATTTGTTTGATAATGCGCAGAAATACTCTCCGCCCGATTCCCCGATTGACGTCGATTGCCACGGAGAGGACAATGAGGTGGTCATCAGGATACAAAATCAGAGCAATAGCGCCTTGACGAATGAGACGGAGCTCCTTTTCGATAAATATCAGCGCGGCAGCAACAGCAACAATACCAATGGATCCGGCCTTGGCCTGTGGCTTGTACGGGAAATAATTAATCGGCATAAGGGCACGGTCTCTTTTGAAAAAAGCGGCATCCATGTTGTGGTAACGGTTCGTCTTCCCCTTGCAGATACCCTAACGAAATAAAAACCATGACCCAGCAACAGCCCGATAACTTCATCCGACATTACTACGACATTTATTGTCTTCTGCAATCACCAGAAGTCCTCTCTTTCATCGGAACCCCGGCATACCAGGCACACAAAAAACAAAGGAGGCAAGCGGCACCGCCTCAACGCCAACCTGTGCCGCCCCGAATGCCGCGTTCCGGTACTCATGCAGCACCGAGGCGGTGTAGCCGGTGATAATTTTCGAAACATTGGGATTTGACCCGTCGGTAATCACCGAGACGGTCGCCCTCCCCTCCCGCATCATGCGCAAAGCAAAGCCCGGCTCAAACACCATTGCCTCGATAATGCTCCCCTCCGCAAAAGCTTGCTCAATCTCCTTTGTAGAATGCAGCTCCTTTGCCATGATAAAATTAGTCCCGACCAGGAAGCTCATTCGCTAATTCGAGCACAATATTCATCAAACTTTCACTGATAAAAACCGGACTGGCTGCTATGGTTTCTATCAGAGGCGCAACGAATGGGATAAGACCAGCCCGTTTGGCTTGAAGCAATACACCCAAAGAACCAATCGTTTTGATCTTGTTGATTTTTGCAATCTTGCGACCTCGCCGATCATCAATAAGCAGATAGTCGGCATCAATCTCTTTGTAAAGCAGCATGGCCTCGGTTTCGCCAAGATCAGCAAAAGCATCAAGATAGACAAAGTGTTTCATGTCCACCACACGCACCTTGCCCTGGAGATAACTCCTCAGACGCGCCGACTGCGGCTTATCAGATTTTGTTACTTCAGCATAAACGGCATCCGGCACGAGCACATTTCCAAAGATGGCATCAAGCAAGGCGAGGCTATCACAGGTAGCAAGAGCAATCAACGCGGAAGCATCTGCGACCAGAATCATGGTTGAGAAAACCCATTGAGTTCTTCAAGTAACTCATCTCGCGAAATATCGATAACGGGCTGTCGATTAGTTTTGCAAATACTCATAAAGTCATAAATATTGCACCCGGCCAACTCCGCAGCTTTACCCAGCGTAACCCTCCTTTGCTGATAGAGCCAAAGAGCATAAGAGATGCGAATTTCTTGCCGAATGTCGGGCACTGCCTGAAATGCGACAAAATCATTGGGTAAATCAATGGCTATTTGCATAAAAAAACCCTGTTTGTGATAAAGTTTACACAATAATGATAACAAACGCACGTTCACTTCGTACCGTTCCTTGAGCTGCTTTCGGAACATTTTCAGTCCACCATTGTAGCAACATCAGTGTCGATAAAGACTTCGTTCATGCTCTCGACTCCGTAGTGCTCGACTGGTGACGAAGAAAAGAAATAATTTCTAAATTGTTACCATCTTTGGTAACTTCGCACTATGGCTTATCGAATTGACTATTTTCACCCTCGGATCCTAAAAGAGATTGAGGCTTGGCCGGAGTCAATCAAGACGGATTACGCACGCATTGTTGAATTGCTTATGGATTACGGCCATGATTTGCGCATGCCCTGTTCACGGGCAATGGAAAATGGCTTGTTTGAGATTCGACCCAAGGGAAAGGATGGCATTGGAAGAGCGCTCTACTGTTTCCAGACAGGACGGCGAATCGTTATCCTGCACGCATTTATCGAAAATTCGCAAGCGACACCACGGAAAGAGTTAGAGCTCGCGCTTAAAAGAATGAAGGAGGTAATCAATGGATGATCTCAAATACCAGCCAGTAGAACATAATCACGAAGAATTTCTCCGCCATGCGATGGTCAATAATGAATTTAAAGCGGGGTATGAGGCTCTTGGGCCGAAGTATGCACTTATACGGGAACTCCTTGCCGCCCGCCAGCGCTCAGGCATGACGCAAGAAGCTGTCGCTCTGAAAATTGGCACGTCAAAAAGTGCCATCTCCAGACTCGAATCCGGCAGCAAGCATACCCCCTCTGTTGCTACGCTGAGGAAATACGCCGAAGCCGTTGGCTGCGAACTGGAAATCAAACTGACACAAAAAAAAGAACCGCAAACAATCTGAGTTGCCCCTTACGGTGCCATTTATTCCGTTCTTCCCGGTCGGGCGAGGTGAATAAACACCTCGTTCATGCTCTCGGCTCCGTAGAGCTGCTTCATCGCTTCAGGCCGGTCAAGCGCGGCCACACGGCCGTCTACCATGATGCAGAGGCGGTCGCAATATTCAGCCTCATCCATGTAGTGGGTGGTGACAAAGATGGTGAGTCCGCGCCCGGAGGCTTCGTAAATCATGTCCCAGAAACGGCGCCTGGTTACCGGATC
>CAILXB010000148.1 GCA_903838025.1 uncultured Chlorobiaceae bacterium | reverse complement strand
TGGCGCAGATATCGGAGACATTGACGCTGATGGCCTTGCTTCCAAGATGCCGCAGCGGGGTCGTTAAAAGATCGAAATGCACTTGATCGACAAGCATATCGGTTGTGGCTACCTGCAGAAGCTTTGCTGAAGGGCAATAGATAGCGCAGTCATCGCCGATTCCTGTCAAGAGTTCCGGTACGGCCGGGAGGGTGGTTTCGGCAAGAGCGGCGATCCGGTTAATCAGGCCGAACTCCCCAATTTCCGACATAGCTTTACAGGATGACATAATTTTACGTAAATTGGGTTTTGCTCCGGGTTGTGGCAGGGCGTGCCCTGTTTTCACTGCCGGGTAGCAAGGGTTTCATTTCAATAACAGAAAGACAATATCCTCTTTTTATGGGTTTTTTTGACAATTTCAAAATATCAAGGCTGAAGGAAGGGCTCGAAAAAACCCGCGACACATTTCGCGAAAAGCTTGCCGTCATTACCAAAGGGAAAACGGAGATTGACGAAGAGTTCCTTGAAGAGCTTGAAACAATTCTTGTGGCCGCCGATGTGGGGGTGGAGACAACGCTCGGGATTGTTGAAGCCATCACCGAAAGGGCAAAAAAGGAGACCTACCGATCGGAAGAGGAGCTGAACCGAATGCTGATGGAGGAGATTCAGCTCATGCTTGAGGTCACCGGAGAGGAGCACCCTCTTGATTTTGAAGCACCTCTTCCTGCCAAACCCTACGTCATTTTAATTGTCGGAGTCAATGGTGCAGGCAAAACCACCAGTGTTGCCAAACTGGCCCATAATTACGATAAAGCGGGCAAGAAAGTGATTATAGCGGCGGCCGATACCTTCCGCGCAGCAGCCTATGAACAGCTTCAGATATGGGCCGACAGGGCAGGTGTTCCCATGATTGGTCAAGCACAGGGCTCCGATCCAGCCTCGGTTGTTTATGATGCTGTCAGTGCTGCGGTTTCCAGAAATGCCGATGTCGTGCTCGTTGATACCGCAGGACGGCTGCATAACAAGAGTCACTTGATGGAAGAGCTTGCCAAAATCATGCGAGTGGCCAAAAAGAGACTTCCTGAAGCGCCACATGAGGTGCTGCTGGTGCTCGACGGTACTACCGGGCAGAACGCCGTTCAGCAGGCAAGGGAGTTTACGAAGTTTGTCCAGGTTACCGGTCTTGTGGTGACAAAACTTGATGGCACCTCCAAAGGGGGCATTGTGCTCTCCATTTCTCGTGAACTGAAGCTGCCGGTCAAGTACATTGGTGTGGGAGAGAAAATCGATGACCTTCAACTCTTCGACCGAACGGAGTTTGTCCAGGCTCTTCTGGGGCGAGAGCTGAAATAGGGAGCTTTCGATGCCTGAAAAGGGAATTTGTTCGTTTTGGATTTTGCGCGAGGTTATCTTTATGACCAAAAATTGCAAACTGCTGGCTGAACGTTGTTTTTTGTTGTTTTTGATGCAATATTAGCCATTCCGGGATGGGCACAGCGAGCCCGCAGGGGAGGATTGAAAAAGAGGCTCAAAGGGTTTTCTTTTTATCATGAAAGAGTCAGAAAAACTTTTCTCTCACAGACGCGGGGAGATGGTGGAGACGCTGAAGCGTTATGGTATAAGCAATAGTAGGGTGCTTGATGCTTTTCTTGAGGTTCCACGCCACCTCTTTTTTGAGAATAAAGCGAGGGATTGTGCCTATAACGATGGAGCGTATCCCATCGGGTTCGGGCAGACGATATCCCAGCCCTATACGGTTGCTTTTATGACAACCCTGCTTGTTGAGCGTTGTCCAGGAGGAAAAGTACTCGAAATAGGTACAGGATCAGGTTATCAGACAGCAATACTTGATGCCCTCGGTTATTCGGTTTTTAGTGTGGAACGGATTTTTGAGTTGCATGAGAGGGCAAAAAAACTTATTTCGAGGCTTGGATTGCATGTCGTCTGCCATTTTGGAGATGGAACGCTTGGATGGATGGAGCATGCGCCTTTTGATGGCATCGTCGTCACGGCAGGAGCTCCCGGGGAACCGGAGTCGCTGATGCGCCAACTTGCCGAGAGAGGCTGTATGATCGTGCCCATTGGCGGGAATGGTTCACAGCAGATGACGGTTATTCAGAGAGAGGGAAGCGGTTTCAAGAGGGAGCTTTTTGAATATTTTACCTTTGTGCCGCTGATTGGTCAGGAAGGTTGGGACGACACTGTTTTTTAACAACATCTTAATAGAAGGGATGATTTATGGCTGTAATGTCCAGCTTGCGGGATAAGACTCATATTATACTTTACACCCTGTTGGCAGCGTTTCTTGTGCTGATTGTCTTTGAATGGGGGATGAATTTTACCGGGAAGAGCGGCAAAAGGGAGAATCAGGTTGGCAAGGTTAACGGGAGTGTTATCTCTGCAAGCCAGTATGATGATGCGTGCAAGGCGATAACCGAAAATTTTCGAAGGAGAAATCCGGGCGCCGAAGTGACGCCGGAAAATGAACTCGAATTTCAGGAGCAGGCATGGGCTACTCTGGTAAAACAGAGCTTGCTTGATCAGCAGTTTGAGAAATTCGGTATTACCCTTCAGGATCAGGAGGTGATTGATGCTCTCAACAGCTCGACTCCGCCAAGGGTGATTCAGCAGTATTTTACGAATCCGGCCACAGGAGCCATTGATCGTAACAAGCTGGAGACTTTTCGTCGTGACCCTCGCGAAAAAGAATTGTGGCTGCAGCTTGAAAAGTATGTTCGTCTGGAACTTAAGGAGAGCAAACTGCTCAGGGCATTGCTGACCCTCAATCATGTGACTGACAGGGATCTTGGCGATCTTGTCATGAGGGTCTTCACCCGTTTTTCCGCCTCTTTTATTCCCTTTCCGTTAAGCTTTGCCGGTCCCGACAGCAGCTTTCCGATAAAGGAAGAGGAAATCAAAAAATATTATGATGAGCATAAAGAGCTTTTGAAACAGGATAAGCCGTCAAGAAACGCAGATTATGTTTTCTTTCCTCTGATTCCGTCATCAAAAGACAGTCTTGCTGCCCGCACCGAGCTTGAAGCGCTTCGGGCGCAGTTTTCCGCCTCGGTCAACGACAGCGATTTTGTAAAAGTACAGAGCGATAATCCGACAGGGATCAACAAAGCTTTCAATCGTGCAGATTTTTCAACAGCAGCAGGGGATGCTTTTTTCACTTCTGCGAATGGAGCTCCGGGTATGATTGTCGGCCCAATCGCCGATCAGGGTAAGTATCGCCTGATCAAGATCAAGCAGGTGAGCGCCTCAGCCCAGCCCGCAGCGAGAGCATCGCATATTCTCTTGCGCTTTAATCCCGCAAGCGCTGAAGATGTTCAGAGAGTTCGTGAGCTTTCAATCTTTCTTTTTAAACAGCTTCAGGCAGGTGTTCCGTTTGAACTGCTTGCAACAAAATATTCCGCCGATCCCGGTAGTGCTGTTAATGGAGGTGATATTGGATGGTTCACCAAAGAGCGCGTAGTACCCCAATTTGCGGCAGCGGTTTTCGGTGCACGTCCGGGCGCTGTCATCGGCCCTGTACAGACTCAGTTTGGTCTTCACATTATCAAAGTGACCGGTCTCGACAATCGTGCGATTGTAGGCACCGAGATTGTTCGCACTATCAGGCCCTCTACAGAAACGCTCGAAAGTGAACGCCGTCTTGCCATGGCATTTCAGCTCAGAGCCAAAGAGAGCGGTTTCGAAAAAAATGCTACCGCTTCAAAACTGCCGGTCAGCAAGACTGGAGAGTTTGTCAAACGGATGTCGATTCCGCAGATTGGTTATAGTGATAAGGTGACGGCATTTGCATTCAAGGCGACGGAGGGTGACCTTTCGGACGTTCTTGAAACTGAAAAAGGCTTTTATGTGATGCGTTTGACTGGCAAGAATGACAGCGGATACCATCTGCTTGATCAGGAGCTGACTGCGCAGATAAGGGCGGAGCTGGTGCGGGAGAAAAAAGGTGCCGCTTTGGAGAAAAAAGTTGCAGCAATGGCCAAGGCTCCCGGAGCAACGCTTGAAAAGATTGCGGCTTCCCACCCTGGTCTGAAGGTTGTGGTCGCCGACAGTATTCGGTGGAGCGATGGCTTTATTCCCGGTTACGGCGTTGACCAGCCTCTTGTAGAAGCTATCTCCGGCCTTGTTCCCGGCAAGCTCTCCGCTCCGGTAAAAACCAGCAACGGCTACGCCCTTGTGTTTTTGGCCAGCCGAATTCTTCCAGCAGGTTTCGACTTGCAGACCGAAAAAGCAAAAGCTTCACCTCAACTGTTTCGGGCCGCACAGCAGCAGCAGCAACTCTTCATTGATGAGTACCTTGATGCTGTACGCAAAAGCTCGAAAATTGAGGATCTTCGCCCCTGACCCCGCCAAATCAATGTGCTGCCTGGAAGCGTTCCAGGCAGGCTTTGATTTCAGTTGATGTCCCAAGTGTGACGCACTCTCGTGCCAGTGCTTCGGTTTCAATGACCGAGTAGCGCGATACCAGTAGCTTGAGTTTAGCGATGTCCGAGACGACAACACTAAATTTTCTGAGTCCGCACCCCAGCAAAAATGGCAGTGCAAGAGGATCAGAACCCATGTCGCCGCAAATAATCGCCTTGCAGCGGTTTTTATTGGCAGTGGTTATCACCCGGTGCAGTTGGCGGATGATTGCCGGATGAAATTTGTCAAAGAGATCCTGCACAATAACGTTATTGCGGTCAACGGCAAGGGAGTACTGTGTGAGGTCATTGGTGCCGATGCTGATGAAATCGACACATTTTGTGATTTCCTCAATGAGCTCTACCGCCGCAGGCACCTCTATCATTGCGCCGACTCCCGGTTTTTCAAGCTGCCACTCCGTTTCAGCAGCCAGCTCCTCATAATGTTTGTCAATCATGGCCCTGACGAGGAGTATTTCATCGACAGAAATGATCATGGGAATGAGGACATCAACATTGCCATGAACGTTTGCCCGTATGACAGCCCTGAGCTGGGCATCAAGAATGTCTGGAAGATCAATCAGGATCCTGATTCCCCTCCATCCAAGGTTTGGATTGGGCTCTTTGACCGGCGAGTAAATCAGCTTGTCACCACCGATATCAAAGAGGCGTATATCGAGAGGCATCGGGGCTATTGCGTCAGCCATCTCCCGGTAATAGGCATATTGCTCTGACTCCCGGGGCACTTTTGTGCCTTCGGTGAAGAGATTTTCGCTTCTGAACAGGCCCACTCCCTCTGCGCCGGCCGTAGCTAAAGTGAGCAGTTCCTCCTTGAAGTCAATATTTGCATAAAAGGTGATTCGGACACCGCACTGTGTTGTTGCAGGAAGTGCCGCCGTCAGGGAGCTGTCAGCCTCATTTTTTGTTGCCTCATCTTTTTTTTCCAGATAGCGTATAAGAGTACCCTCTTCAGGATTTGTAATCACTGTTCCAGTGCTACCGTCAATAATCATAGGCATTCCTGTCGATACTTTCTGGGAAATATTGCCAAGCCCGACCACAATTGGAATATTGAGTGAACGGCATATCAGGGCAATATGCGAGGTCTTTCCCCCTGAATCAGTGACAAATCCTTTGACATTGCTGCGGCTTAAAAGAATGATATCGGCCGAAGAGAGGCTATCGGAGGCAACAATTACCCCTTCGGGAATCCATGAGTGCAGCTTTCGGGTATGAAGGTTTCTGATAATCCGGTTCCTGATATCGTGCAAATCATCAGCCCGCTCCTGAAACATCACGTTTTCGGAATTTTTGAACTTTTCAAGATAGTGCTCAAACTCCTCCTCAATGACAAGATGCGCCGGTTTACGTTCGGATTCTATCCGTTCGGCAATGGCTCCAATCAGCACGGGGTCATGCAGCATCATGATTTGCGCCTCAAAGAGATTGGAGTACCCCTTTCCGAGTTTTCTTATTGTGACCTGCTCAATTTTTTTTAGCTCATTTTCCGATCGCTGCAAGGCCGAAAGAAAGCGATCAATCTCTTCGCTGATGTTCTGGTCGTTCAACTCCCTGATTTCATGATTGCACTGTTCCTTGACAAAAGAGTAGCACTCTCCGATGCTGATTCCCCTTGATGCGCCGATTCCGGCATAGATGGCCTCACCACTTTTGACGGCCTCCTCCTGTTTTGCTCTTTCGCTTGCAGTGTTCAGCGGCTGTTCTTTTTCTTGCATAATTGCGGCTTAAACTTAAAAAGGTGCTTCATCATGAGTGATAAACTGTGCAATATTTGATTTTCCCGGCTCTTGCGACGCAGGCAGATAGTGTTCATGATCGCTGGAACTCCCCGAATCCTCTCCGCCGGTAACATAGCTGTTGGCTGTTGACTGAAACCGTCCGTAATTTTTCAAAAAGAGCAACCGTATATCCCCGATTGGACCATTGCGCTGCTTTCCAATGACAATTTCAACAACATCTTTCGTCGAAGAGCCATCTTCGAAAGTCTGTTTGCCGTACATTTCCGGCCTGGAAAGGAACATGACAACATCAGCATCCTGTTCAATCGAGCCCGACTCCCTGAGATCGCTGAGCTGTGGCCTTCGATCGCCTGAGCGCTGTTCAACAGAGCGGTTGAGCTGTGCAAGGGCTATAATGGGAATATTAAGCTCTTTAGCCAACGCTTTCAGCGAGCGTGATATCTGGGCAATCTCTTGTTCCCGGTTTGTTCTGCCATCTCTCACCGGTGTCACCAACTGCAGGTAATCGACCACAACCATGCCGATGTTGTGCTCCTGCTTCATTCGGCGGGTCTTGGCTGCAAGCTCCATGATGGAGATTCCGGCGGTATCGTCAATAAAGAGCTTTGCCTCATTGAGCTTGTCCATGCTGTTGATGATTCGGCCCATCATCTCCGGCGTTATGCGGCCAGTCCGGACAAGCTGCGACTCAACGTATGCCTCAGCGCACATGAGCCTTATGGCAAGCTGCACCTCGGCCATTTCAAGGCTGAAAAAGAGAACCGGAGTATCGAAATCCACCGAAGCATTGCGAGCAAGGGCAAGGGCAAATGCCGTTTTACCCGCAGAAGGCCTTGCCGCAATAATAATCATGTCGGATTGCTGAAATCCGGCAGTCATCTGATCCAGCTCAGAAAAGCCTGATCCTATGCCGGTAATGGATGATTGTGATGCCCTCAGGCTCTCAAGCATCCGGATACCGTTTTTGACAAGCTCCTTGATAAGCGACGCCTTCTTTTTGATACCAGCCTGAGAGATGTTGAAAAACTGCTGTGAAGCATGTTCGACAAGATCGAAAATGTCCATCGATGAGCTGTAGGCGGCTCCCGAAATTTTGGCTGAAATGGAGATCATTCGCCGGTAAAGATATTTCTCCTTTGCCAGACGCGCATAGTACTCAATATTGGCCGCACTGATAACCTTGCCCGAAAGTTCGGCCAGGTAGTGCCGTCCACCAACCGGTTCAAGTTCATTCATTTTCAGCAACTCTTCGCTGACCGTGATAATGTCGATCGCCTGCCGTTTATGGTAAAGCTGCATCATTGCCTTGAAAATGATCTGGTGGCGCCTCTCATAAAAGACCGCCTCACCATTATCACCAAAAATCTGTATGACCTGTTCAATAGGCTCATCTTCAAGCAGAATGCAGGCCAGAACCTCCTGCTCAATTTCTGTGGAGTAGGGAGGTACTCGGCTCTCCTTGGTGAAATCAATATCCGTGTTAAAATCTATGGCCAGAGGTGCTTTTTTTATCATCGTTCAATTTTCATTTTCACGTGCATTTTTTTTGCGGCCAACAGTTCCGTAATAGTCCGTCATCAGTTGCAGATCATCCAGCCACTCTTTTTTCAAGTGAGGGTTGCGCAGCAGTGCTGCCGGATGAAAGGTAACACAACAGTCAAATCCTCTCCATGGTGTCACCTTCCCCCTCATGGCACCCAGAGAAAGCCTGTTTTCAAAAATGGTGTTGGCTGCCACTTTACCAAGAATCAAAATTACCTTGGGCCTTACAATCTGCAACTGCTCCAAAAGTAATGGTATGCAGCTTCTGATTTCCTCCTTGAGGGGGTTTCGGTTTCCGGGAGGTCGGCACTTCAGGATGTTGCAAATATACAGCTCCTGGCGGCAGAATCCGGCAGCTTTAAGCATTTTGTCAAGGAGTTGCCCCGATTTTCCCGTAAACGGCCTGCCTGAAGCATCCTCTTCCGCTCCTGGAGCCTCTCCAATAACGGCAACGTTTGCAAAAGGGTTGCCTTCGCCAAAAACGACGTTCTGCCTGGATGCCGCAAGGGTACAGTTGTGGCACTCTTTTGCCTTTTCAAACAAGCGTGCCAACTCTTTTGATGATGAAGCGCTCTTTTCCTCTTCATGCGAGCAGAGTTGCTCTTGGCCGAATAAAAAACTTTGCACCAGGCAATTCTCCTGTTTTCAAGGGTTAAAGCCCGTTTTTCAGGCAAAGATGTTCTATGGCCTCAAGAAGTTTTTCGGCGGCAGCATCTTTGGTCAGTTGCGGAAGTTCTGTTACGATGCCATCGCTCCCTATCAGGGTAAGAATATTGGTATCAACATCAAAACCGCAAGTTTTACGGTCAAAAAAATTAAAGGCAATAAGGTCAAGGTTTTTTTCAGTCAGTTTTTTTCGGGCACTCTCCAGCCCTGTTCGGGTTTCAAGGGCAAATCCCACGGCCAGTTGAGAGGCGCTTTTCTGTCGGCCAAATCCAGCAAGAATATCAGGATTTTTTACAAGCGTAAGTTCAATGTGCTCCTCATCTTTTTTCATTTTGCCCTCATAAGGTGCGGCAGGTCGATAATCAGAGACCGCAGCAGCACCAATAAAAAGGTCGCAATTACTGAAAAATTTTTCGGCGGCGGCGTTCATTTCCGCCGTACTCTCAACATCCACGCGCTCCACACCCGGAGGCGTTGGAAGATGAACCGGCCCTGCTATAAGCGTGACGATGGATCCTCGTTTTGCCGCAGCCCGGGCAATGGCAAAACCCATTTTTCCCGAAGAGTAGTTGGAAATAAAGCGGACACCATCAATTTTTTCACGTGTTGGCCCTGCGGTGATGACAACCCTTTTGCTGTAAAGCGGAGAGCACTTGTCAGCCTCATGCAGAGCCTCTTCAAGAGCCAGAAGGATGGCTTCCGGTGCCGGCATACGGCCAATTCCGCAAAGCCCCGAAGCAAGCTCTCCGCTTTCAGGGTTGATGATTGAGCACCCCTGGGCGGCAAGTGTTGCAATATTTCTCTGTACGGAGGGCGACAGAAACATCTGGCCATCCATTGCCGGAAAAATCAGCACCGGTTTGCCGGGTCGCAGCGTAAGAAAAATTGCGGCAAGCATGTCATCACAAAGGCCAGCACTGAGTCGGGCCAGAGTATTTGCGGTAGCCGGAGCAATCACGAGGGCATCAGCCCATTCACCAAGAGAGATATGAGATGTAAAATCTACCCCTTCGCTCTCCGTTTGAGGAAAGATGCTACGGTAGATTGGCTCTTCAGAAACCGTGGCAAGCGCAAGTTCACTCACAAAACGGGCGCCCGCATCCGTAAGCGCCACTCTGACACTGGCTCCCCTCTTTTTCAAAAGCCTCACAAGCTGCGGTATTTTATAGGCAGCAATGCCGCCGCAAATACCGATAATGATGTTTTTCCCTCTCAAGACGCTGGCCCCCGGGTTTTATTACAGAATGACTCTTCGCGGGGTAATTTACAAAAACCTCAAGAATTTATCTCTTCTTGTTGGATGACGGGATAAGGTGTTTCCAGAACGTATCCCAGCTTTGAAAACGCTCTTTGTAGGAGAGACTTGCCCCCCATGTTTCCGCAGGCTTTTGCAGAGTGGTGCCCGAAGTTGCGTTTCCGTTCTGTCCATAAGAACGCGAGGCTTCAAAAGAGAGTTTTGGAGTGATTCGATACTCAATTTTCTGTGCAGTACCATAATAATTTTCAGTGGACGATTCCCTGTTTCCGGGAGAAGTTCCTGTACCGATAAAGCGGACTTTTCCGTCAGTACCCGGGACGCTGAGTGCAAAGTAGAGGTCAAGACCGCTCAGAGCGCCACGTTTATCCATACCGACATTGATGTTGAAACTTTCAAGGCCGCCGATATTCTGGATAATCCTCGATATTCTCGATGAAAGAATACCGGTACCAGCCGAAAACCCTACGCTTGAAACGGCAAAACTATCGTTTGCCATGTTGCTTCCCGGACGGATATACCATTGTTTGTAAAGCAGGAGAGAGATTACGTTCAGCTCAGCATTCGAGTCAATCTGGCTTGACTGCCCGCCTATCATGTTGACCGATGCAAAGGGTTGGGTCTGATCATTGAGGTAATAGCCCATTGCAACCTGGGGCGCATTGAGTGTCCCGGTAATAGCAATCAGCAGTTTAACGTTATCCCAGTCTCCGCTTTGCTGGTTGGAGACACTGATCGTTTTGCTTCCGTAGAGATTATCCATAACGCCGCCCCGTATATCGACATTGTTCCAGCTTATTTTTCCTCCATCCTGCAAATCAAAGTTTGAGTTAGAAAATTTGTATTTTCCGCCAATAATGTTGACTGATCCAAAAAGCTGATATTGCTGGTTATTTTTGCTGACATTTAAAGAGAGGTTGTTGATCGACGATTCAAGCTGTTCCCCCCTGATACGGTCAAAGATAACCGTACATTTAAGCGGTTCACTACTGCTGAGCCTCAGGTTTTTGATCTGCAGGATGTCAATGAGTGAGTGATAAAACTCTACGGGTTCTGCCGCAGCCTTTTGTTTTTCGATCTCTGCATTGTTTCGTGAGGGGTACCGTGGGATGAATTCAATAAATTTGTCAATACCGACATACTTTGCGCTCTCATTGGCTCCTGACCGATAGAGGGAGAAATCTGCGGAGTCAATTCTCAGTTCTCCTTCGATAATTGGTTCGGAGAGTGTGCCGCGCAGGAGAATATTGCGGGTTGTGCCGGTAATGGTACCAAATGAGGTCTCATCTTCATTGTCTTTTTTATTGAACAGAAGGAGCTTGTTGAAAGTGCCCATGAGCTCCAGCCCAATTGGATTCAGCTTTTCAAGCTTTACCACTCCATTGATGACAGCGTTTCCGTTGCCATGGTCGCTTACCTTGATTTCACGCAGTTCAACAGCTTTTGGCGTAACAAAAAGATCGCCATTGAGCTTGTAGGAGACCTGTGTGGGTGCAATTTTAATGGTGGTATTTTGCAGATGCGTGGTCAGGTAAATTTCTGGTGTCGGTGTTGTTCCGCCAATTGTAAGGGTTGTGGGGATAATGCCTTCGGCCGATTCAAAGAAGGGAAGCAGGTATTGAAGAAACTGGGCAGAAAGGTTTTCGGAGCGGAGGGTTGCGCTGAGAGCCTCACGTTCCACTATCCAAAAATTGAGGGGATAGTAACTGACTGTAAGAGGAATCGTTCCGCTTCCATCAATGGTGTTCATGAGCGGGGTTGCTTTTTCTTCTATCTTGCCGCGCATTTCAGGGCTGCTGTGCACTTCAAAACGAAGCTGCCTGCCGTTGTGGCGGGCATTGGCCTGCACGGTTCCAATCATGATCTCTTCGTAACGGATATTTTTTCCATTCACCGTGAGCAAGCTTGTTTTCGAGTCAGGGTTTCCACTGACTGTCAGAGATGCATTGATTGTTCCTGCAAGCTTGTCGAGAGAGGGATCCAGGGCAAGGTGCTTCAGCTCGCTCAGTTCAATATTTGTCAAGGTGCATTGAAAGGTGCTCGACTGTGAGTTGCTGAGTTCTCCATTCAGCACAGCTCGTTGCGCACCCTTTGCGATGGTGAAATGGTTGAACTTCGCAGCGTTTCTGCTCAAAATGAGATGAGAGTTCTCCTCTGCCTGCCAGATACCTGAGGGATCGTTCATTGAGAGTCGGTAAAAAAGGAGGTCATAGCTGGCATCGCTCTTTGTCATTGCAAATTTTGCCGACAGTTTCTCCGCAGGATCATCTACGGCAAGGTCTATTCCCCCTTCAAAACGTGATGGTGTATAAATGCCTGAAAAACTTGTTTCGCCAGCTTTTTTACCTGCAAAGGTGATCGATGAAGCCCTGCCTGTTAACGATGCGTGAGGAACTCCGCTGTTGCTGCATAGCAGATCGGACTTCAAGGAGAGGTTTTTAACTGAAAAATCGTTATGGGAGATTAAGTTATCGAGGTTTATTGAGGCGTTGATCGAACACTGCCCATTACGGTAAACGGCACTTCCTTCAGCGTTACCCTGCAACTCAAGGCCGTGTACAGGAAAAAAAAGTATCAATGGGGAGATATTTTTTGCCACTATACGGTAGTTGACCGTAAAGGGTCTCTGGAGCACACCCGTAGCAATGCCGGGAAGGGCAGGAGTTGCGTGCCAGATATTCTGTACATTTGCCTCCCGAGTAAGCGCTGACGATGAAACGCTGCAAAGAGCGATCAGCTCTTCAAATGTATAGTTGCCTTCCGCAAGAAGATCAAGAAAATCGCTTTTCATGCTCGCCCGAGAAGAGGCCGCGTTTTGAACAATCTCAAAAGAAACTTTTGAATGCTCTTTCAACTGAAACCCGTTAATGGCAGAGGGCGAAAACTGGAGGGCCGCAGCAATATTGACCATTTTTGGGTCAAATCCTGAGCCATGCACGGCAAATACTCCGTTCAGGTCGGTTGTAAACTCTTTTGAACCGAGAATTTTTGAAACATCAAGAGCGGCGGTTTTACCAGAAGCATTGTAGTGTGCTATGCCCTCATTCCAGTTGATCTCCCCGTCAAGATTGAAGTTAGTCAGGTTGTTTTTGAGAAAAAGAGTGGTTTTGAGCAACTGGCCGTCGTAGGTTACCGCAACGTTACCCTCTTTCACCGGCTGATTTTGCCAGAAAGAGTCGGCCAACTTTATAGCAAGCGTCACGTGGGTGCCCGCTCCCTTTGCCGTTCTTCCTTCAAAGTTGCCAGAAGCGTTGAGCATGCTTTTTCCATTTTCAGTTTTCATGAAAAGATGCGGTTTGCCCCCTTTCAGTACAAACGAACCCTTGCACTCAATTCGATCCAGGGCCTCCCTTGATGCCTCGCCACTGAGTGAAAAATCTCCGGGCAGAGTGTGCGCGTTTACTTCTGCCTTTACAGCTTTCAGGGTACCTTTTGCATTACCAAGAAAAATAATATCGCCGGTTTTGCGTGTAATTTCTTTCAGGGGGCTCTCTTTCAGGAAAAAGTCAATAAACGTGCTTGCAATTTTTGAGCTGTCGCATTTCAACTCATAGGCAAAGGCATCTTTGTCGAGCAGGTTAAGTAACTCTCCCTTGATGGCAACCTTGCTTTTGTTGCAGCCCAGAAGTGCACCAATGAGTTTAACATTGTCATTTTTTCCCTTTGCATCTCCTTTCAAGGTGTATATGCCCGGCGGCATGACAAGCGAGGGGTACAAGAGCTTCATGTCATCGTTCTGCAAAGCAAGCTCCTGCACATTCAGAAAAGAGGTGGCAAGGGATAGCTCTTTTTGCAGTTGCTGTGAAAAAATATTAAAGTGATCAAGCGAGGCCGAGAACTCTGCATGGCTTTTATTGGCAGCAACCTTCAAAGAAAGAAGCTCTGAACGGCTTTCAGAAAAGAAAAATTTTCCTGAAGCCTGCCGCAGTACCAACTGTTTTTGGGGGAGGATGAAGTGCAGTGAATCGATTGTTCCTCGCAGAAAATTTTTTTTGACTGTAAATGATGAAAGCTCAAGATCAAGGGCATTGGCAGCAAGCAGCACATCGCCCGGACGATCTCTTTTGGTGGAAAAAGAGACGTGGCTGTTCTGCACTTGAAGTGTTTTACAAAAAAAATGGTCGAGCGGCGCTTTCGTTGAATCGGGGTCGCGTGACTTGAAAACAAGATCAAGATTGAGTTTGCCGTCGCTCTGCTCAACAATTTTTGCATTCAGTTTTTCGACCGTCAAACGACGGATAGACAAGGTTCTGATTTCAGGCTGAAGAAGCTGAAGGATGTTGAACTTCAGTGAAATTGTCTGCGCCTCAAGAGTCGCAGTTTTTTCTCCTGGACTATAAATGCGGGGGTTGATCAAGGTGACCTTGTTGGGAAACTTCAGGTGCAACTCCTGGAGTTCAAGCCGGCCATAAAATTTTTCATTAAAAAGGGCAAGAACCCGCTCTCTGGCAAAGCGGTCAAGCATTCCGCTGTTCAGCACAATCAAAGCGGAGAGCGACAGCAGAAGCGCAAATGCCAAACATGCAGTGAGCAGTTTGATGCTATAGTGTTTAATGCGTTCCACTGCTGATCGGTGATTGAGACGAGTGTTGGATGATTTTTTCGATAAGGGTGCTTGTTGAACGTCCTTCCAGCAGGGGCAAGGTTAATACAGCGCCCCCATGGTCGAGCACCGCTCGAGCTCCGGCAATATGTTCGATGGCCCAGTCGGCTCCTTTAACAAGAATATCCGGCAGCAAATTGCCAATCAGCTTTTCAGGCGTATCTTCATCAAAAAGGGTGAGCGCATCAACAACTTGCAACGCAGAGAGCACCGTGGCACGGTCGGCCTCGCAGCAGATGGGCCTGCTTGCCCCCTTGAGCCGACGGACGGAAGCGTCACTGTTCAGACCAATCAACAGCACATCGCCAAGTTTTCTGGCTGCCTGCAGATACTCAACATGCCCTGCATGAAGAAGATCGAAACAGCCATTTGAAAAGACAACTTTCTTGCCCGAAAGCTGCCAGGCCCGGATTTTTTCAAGAGCCTCGCGCTGGCTCACCAGCTTGCTGAAACCAGTCATAGCGATTACCTTTTTGCACTTATGAGTTACAAACTCTTCAAAAGATTTAATGGCCTCTATCTCGTCGCAATTTAGTGTATACTTTTCGATTGTCCGCATAGATTAAAATGAGATTTTTCTTTTTTCAACAAGAAAACCCTCCGAGCGGCGGAGGGTTTTCTTGTTGGTGCGGTAATCCAGACTGTTCCGGTTCAGCAGTTTCGTACAGTTGAAGAATTCCTGTCCTTGATGGTCGATTCGTCGAACTCGTCCCAGTTGTGTTCGTCGTGCTCACGCTGGTATCCAGCCTCTTTGAGGCCGAAGCTCATGTCGGCAACCATCTCGGGGCGCAGCTCTTTAAGGTTTTTGACCTCATCCTGCGTCAAAATCCTCGACTTGTCGAAGCCGAGATCAATCTCAATTTTGCGGTTCTTGGTCTTGACACGGTCGATGTCGTAAAAGCGCTTGGTGAGGGTGGTCTGGGCAAAAGCTTTCAGGCATCCAAGCATGTACTTGCGCACATAAGGATCCTTGATCCAGGGATAACTGAAGAAGGTTTTGCGTGCATAGAAACGTGCATAAGACTTCAGCACCCCTTTCAGTACATCTTCGCGCTCCATGTTGTCGGGCTTGATGATGGGAGTCACAAAGTTGTACTTGGAGTAGTCGCGCACTTCAACCCTGTCGCCAAGCTCCTTAAAGAGGTCGGAGAAAGGCCATGGTGTGTAAATGGTCCAGTTGGCCATGTCGGGATCCCAGTCTTTGCAGAGCTGGTAGGTCTCTTCGATGGTTTCAGGCGTTTCGTGCTCAAGACCCATCACAAACTGCGCTTCGGCGACGATTCCGTTTTTCTGGAGCAGCTTGATGGCAAGTTTGTTTTCCTCAATGGTAGTCTCCTTGCGGAACCGATTGAGGTTCATCTGGCTGGCAGCTTCGGTGCCAAGCGAAACGTGGACCAGTCCGGCTTTGCGGAAGAAGGGAAGAAGATCGGCATCGCGCATAATGTCGGTCACGCGGGTATTGATGCCCCAGGTGACGTTGAGTTTGCGGTCGATCAGCTCCTGACAGAGTGAAACAAACTTCTGTGTGTTGATGGTTGGCTCTTCGTCGGCAAGAATGAAAAAGCCTACGTTATACTTTTTGACGAGCACTTCGATTTCATCGACAAACAGTTTCGGGCTGCGGGCGCGGTAACGGCGCCAGAACTGCCACTGTGAGCAGAAGGTACAGGTAAAAGGACACCCTCTTGCAAAGTTCGGTACCGCCAGACGGCAGTTGAGAGGGGTGTAAATGTATTTTTCCCACTCGTAGAGGCTCCAGTCGGGTGTCAGGGTATCGAGATCTTCGATGACGGGGTGAGCCGCTGTGGCAAACACATTGCCGCTTTCATCAAGATAGGCGATACCGGTGATGTTTCCCCGGTTCTGTTTATCGGTGCCGGCGGCAATTTCGCGAATGAGGTTGACGGTTACCTCTTCGCCTTCACCTCTGACAATATAGTCTGTTTCGGGAGCTTCGCTCAATACCTGCGGGTACATGAAGGTTGAGTGAATGCCGCCCATGATTGTCGTGATTTTCGGGTCTACCTTTTTGGCGATCTTCATGATATCCTGCGCCTTGAAGATAGAGGGGGTGATATTGGTTGCCATCACCACATCCGGCTTGTTTTTGCGGATGACCTCTTCGATCTGGTCGTCATCAAGGTGGTCGCACATGGCGTCAACAAATCGCACCTGATCGAATCCCGCATGTTTCAGGGCGCCACCGATATAGGCGACCCAGCTTGGCGTCCAGTTACCGGCAATTTCGGCTCCACCTGAATGATAATTTGGCTGAACCATCAGTATTTTCATCGGTCTCCATCCTCCAGATATGTTTTTTTACGAAATAGGGACTGCTGCATGCATCACTTGAAATTTGTTCCAGATCCTTAAAAAGCCCTGAATTTCTAATTTACAATTATTTTATAGAATTTTCATAGGGTTTTAGTTTACCCAGCCTCATTTGTGTGAGGTGTTCATCAGCATGGTATGATAAAAGCCGAAACTGATCTTTTCTCGACTTTTCATTTTCATGCCGGTTTTCTGCATTGCTTTTTGCATCTCTTCGTCGCGAATCATCTGGATGGTAGTGCGGCGTTCTTTTTTCGGGAAATAGCCTCCAAGCCAGTGCATGAGCGCAAGCAGCTTGTTGTAGGGGGCGTAGGTGAAGATGATAGAGCCTTTTGTCAGGCTGGCAAGGTTGCGGAAGGCTTGGGAAAATCCTTCTGCCGGGTAGTGGATTAAAACGTCAAAGCAGACAACGGCATCGTAGTTGCCGCGTACAGACTCGAGGGTGTTGACCTCGAAGGTGATGTTGTTCTGCACCCCCTGTTTTATGGCTTCTGCTTTTGCCTTGTCGACCATCTGCGAAGCGATATCAACCGCCGTGACCTTGTAGCCCGCTTTGGCCAGCCGAATGCTGAAAAGCCCTGTGCCGCAGCCAGCATCAAGCACGGTTGCCCCTTTTGGCAGGCCAAGTTGCTGTAGCCAGTCAAAGGCTTTGTCCATCATGACGGCATGGCCTTGACGCACCGTATTGCGCACGGAGGAGAGTTTATCGTCGCCGTAAATCGATGCCCATCGCTGAAAGCCCTGGCCATTGAAATAGGAACGGAGCATTTTTTTGTGTTCTTCAGCATTGAAAGGTGAGCTGCTCATGGTGTACTGGTTTGACGGTTGCCTGGTTGACTGAGTAAATTGTTATGTTTGTGGTGCTTAGTTGTGCACCCCTTCTATTCGTGTTTCAAGATCGGCATAGAGCTCCTGCAATTCTTCAATGGTGGCGCTATCGGTTTCCCAGAATCTGCTCGAGGGTTTCCCAGAGTTTTTTGCTGTTATGGAGGCCAAGACTGAAGACAGAAACCTCCAATCCGACCTGAAATGTTCTGTTCAGCTCACCGGCAGCAGCTCTGAGGGTGCTGTTGTTGGTAGCTTCCATGGTAAGAAAAACAAAGTGCATAGGTTTATAACCCCCTCAAGAAAAAGGTGATGACCAATGGCTCAGGCTGTGGCAAGGAATATACCAAACCGATCAGCAATAATAAAACCTCGGGCAGATTCCCTGTGTTGGGGAACGCAGAAAAGCACGGGGGTGAGCCGTGCTTTTCTGATCTTTGGAAGTATTCGTAAAAAAACTTCTTATACTTCAATCCCTTCAAGACGGTCTTCCAAATCGCTGTAGATCTCCTGAAGTTTTTCGATCATGTCGGGGTCGGCGCTCCACATGCCGCGTCCGCTCGCTTCGAGCATACGACCGACAATGTTTTTGAACGCTTTAGGATTGACCTTCATGAGCCGTTCGCGCATTTTTGGGTCCATGGCGTAGGTTTCGGCGGCCTCTTTGTAGACCCAGTCGTCAACACCTTTGGTGACGGCGTCCCAGCCAAGCATATAGGTAAAGCGGTTGCTGATTTCAGCCGCGCCACTGTGCCCTTGGTCGAGCATGGTCTCAAACCATTTCGGGTTGAGCAGTTTGCTGCGGAACTCTACCTTCAGCGCCTTGTCGGCATCGTCAATCTTGACGTCGGCCGTAAAGGTCTCGACGTAGTTGAGTTTCACCTTGTCGCCCTTGGGATTGCGGCGGCGGGCCGAGAGTTGCAATGCGCCCGATGAGGAGAAGTAACGGTCGATATCGGTAATACCGAATTCCGCCGAATCAACCTGCTGCACCACGCGGTCAACGGTGCTGAGGAGTCCTTTGAGAATATCGCTCTGCTGGTCGCCATAGCGGTTTCCGCCGTAGGCAAAACCGGTGCGCTTGATGAACATGTTATCGAGATCATCTTCCGACTCCCATGCCGAATCTTCTACCAGCTCTTCGACCTGTGAGCCGTAAGCGCCGGGGGCCTGGGTAAAGAGGCGCGATGTGGCGCTCTCGAAATCCTTGCCCTCTTTCAGGGCGGCGTCCACATGCTTTTTGATATGGTTCATTTCGTGCGGCTCAATAGCCCTCGCGGCATCCTTGACCAGTTTGTCGAGATGATCGACAAGGACGCCAAAGGTGTCGCGGAAGATGGAGCTGATCTGGATCAGCACGTCAATTCTTGGACGACCAAGCTTTTCGAGCGGCACAAGGCGGTAGTGGCTGATTTTGCCCTGTGCGTCGTAGGCTGGTTCGGCGCCCATGAGGTGGATGATGACGGCTACCGCTTCGCCCTTGCTCTTGATGGTGTCGAGGCCCCAAAGCACTTGCGCAATGGTTTCAGGGTACTCACCCTCATTCTCCTCGGTGTGACGGGCCAAAATGCTCTCGGCAATCTGCTTGCCGCGCTTGAAGGCGAGTTCCGAAGGGATGCGCCACGGGTCAATAGCGTGGATGTTGCGTCCGGTTGGCAGAATGCCCGCACCGTCACGCACCAAGTCACCGCCTGATCCCGAAGGAATGTACTCACCACAAAGGGCACGAAGGAACCCCTTCATCTCGTTGCGGTTGTCTTCGAGTGCACGCTTGAGCGCCATGCCATCCTGCAGTGCAGCCGTGATTGCCTCGGCCATCTCTCTGGTAGCTTTTTCGCCGCCAGTCATGGTGTTGAAGACGGTTGTTGGGTTGGTTTGGCCAAAAATAGTTTTTTCGATAAACTCCCGTGTGTGCCCATCGACGATTTCACGAGCCGTGAGTGCTTTCTGCTCTCCCTTGCGGGCGCGGGTGGCCAGGGTGGCATAATCACCAAAGGTTTTATCTTCGCCGATTGCCTGCATGATCAGCGAGGGCAGCGATTTTTCGTTGCCGCGAACCTTGAGGTACTCGGTAATGGTGGTGACCTGGCTGTCGAGCCTTGGCGTTTCACCAAAGACGTGCAGTGAGTTGGATATCAGGCGTCCTTCAAGCTCCATCATGTAGGTGTAGAGACGGCTGATATAGTCGGGGAAGCTCTCTCCTTCAACACGGGGGCAGTCATCGGTCAGGTTGAGCTGTTGCGCTTTGGTGATGATAACCTCTTCGGTCTCAACATCGACCATCTTTTCAAGTCCGCGCTCACGGTAGTCGTTCAACATCTCCTTGAAGGCGGGAAGCTCTTTATAGAGACCAGCCCGTGCAAGAGGCGGGATGTTGTGCGAAATCATGGTGGCGTGGCCGCGACGCTTGGCAATGTTGGCCTCGCTCGGGTTGTTGATGGGGTAGATGTAGAAGTGGGGCACCTCGCCGAGCAGTGCGTCCGACCAGCAGTCGCCGGTGACGCCGAGTTGCAGGCCGGGCATCCACTCCGCCGTACCGTGCATGCCGACGTGCACCAGAGCATTTGCCCCGAAGGTGCGGCTGATCCAGCGGTAGAAGGCGATATACTGGTGGTGCGGTGTGTTCTCCTTGTCGAAGAGAAGGCGCATCGGGTCACCCTGTATGCCAAGGCGCGGCTGAACGCCGATAAAGATGTTGCCGAGCGTTATGCCGCCAATAAAGAGCCGGTCAGGCTTGATGGGGGCAATCTCTCCGGGGAATCCGCTCCAGCGCCCTTCAATGCGTTCGCGCTCTCTGGAACTGGTGAGAGTGTTGTAGGTTTCGCGGTCGATGGAGAAGCACCCCTGTTCGTGCGCCTGGATTTCGTAATCAGTTGCTTTATCGAGCATGGCCAACAGCTCTTCGGGTGACTCGGGCAGCTCACCGATGTTGTATCCTTCAGTGCGAAGTGATTTGAGGATGTTGTAGAGACTTTTTGGCACATCAAGCAAAGCGGCACTCGCCTTTTTACCCATTCCGGGCGGATAGTCGTACACTACCAGTGCAACCTTTTTGTCCTTGTTCGCAATCTGGCGCAACTCTGAAAACTTTTTGGCCAAACCGGCGAGCCTGTCGAGGCGATCGGGCACGGTCTGGAGGCGTCCATCCTTGATGGCTCCGAGCACAACCGGGCAGACGGCGCCATCCATTTCAGGCAGCGAATAGGTCATGGCCGACTGGAGCGGAATGACTCCCTGCGACTTCCATGAGGCAAAATCCTGAATGAAGAGCGGCTGGGAGACGACGTAAGGAGCATTTATTTTGCCCAGAATTTCGTCGCGAGCGGCTGATGATGCGCCCGGTGTGGTTGCACCTGCGGGGCCGCCCACAAAGCCGAAGCCCATCATGTTGATGAGCATGTCGATGTTGTTGTGTGTAAACCACTCTCTTGCGGCAACGTGCCCTTCAACACCCATCACAAAGACCGGCAGGGGATTGAGCCCCTTGGCTTCGATTGCACGGATGGCGTTGTCGATATACTCTTTTTCCTGAAGCAGGTGCTTGCGGAAAAACAACATGCCGATGTTGCGCTGTTTCGCCGAATTTTTATTGCGCTTGTGCAGCCATTTTTCGTAATGGTGCAGATCTTTCAGGTATTCCGGTGCATCGGGATGATAGAAGCCCATGGTCGGCACCTCCTGAACCTTCTCAACCTTGATGTCAACCTCAAAGTACTCAGCGATGATATAGTTGAACATCGATGCAAGGTTCTCCGTCGTCGGATTCATCCAGTAGGTATAGACCTGCATCCAGTTCTTGAAATCTTTTGCCTTTTTGGGGATCAGCGGCAGCATGGTGCGCATGATTTTCAGCAGCTTCATGTAGCCGTAGAGCGCATCCTCGTCGCGTCCCTTCACCAGCATTTTTGCAACTTTCTTGACGATATCGGGCATGCCGCTGCCATCCCCCGAAACCACATACGTACCAATTTTCGTCATTTGCATCACTTCAGGCATCGACTCGTAGGCAAAAACAACCTTGGCCTTCGATTGCGCGACCTGCTCCTGCAGCCAGTCGGCCTGCATCTTGAACTGGATCAGTGTGGTAAAAATACAATCGGCGTTGCGGATTGCTTCGGCGGCTTCAGGATTCTGATGCTCAAGATCCTGATCGGTCCATTGGGTCAATTCAGCGTGTGCGGCGATCTTGGAGGTTACCTCTCGCCATACCCGCTGGTTGCATTGCTCCATCCCGACAATAGCGGCAATTCTGATTTTATCGTGCATAGAATTACAAAAAGATGTGCGTTTCTGGTGGTTTTAACAGGATTGCAAAATGTAATAAAATCCCTTGATGTAAACTAACGATTAAAAAAAGAGCCAGCCC
>CAILXB010000147.1 GCA_903838025.1 uncultured Chlorobiaceae bacterium | reverse complement strand
GGTATTGTGGATTTCTGCCGGGAACTTTCTCTCCTTGGTGTTGAGATTTTTTCAACAGGAGGCACCCTGAAGTCACTTCAGGATGCCGGAGTCAATGCCTCATCAATTTCAACCATTACCGGATTTCCGGAAATCATGGATGGGCGGGTTAAAACCCTCCACCCGAAAATACATGGAGGACTGCTTGCCGTCAGGGAGAACCTGGACCATGTTAAACAGGCAACCGAGAACGGCATCAGCTTTATTGATCTTGTTGTCGTGAACCTCTATCCTTTTGAGGCTACGGTGGCAAAACCGGACGTAACTTTTGAGGATGCCATAGAAAATATTGATATCGGCGGCCCATCCATGCTCCGTAGCGCAGCCAAAAATAACGAGTCGGTAACGGTGGTCACCGACAGTGCTGATTACGCGCTTGTATTGCAGGAGATGCGCGAAAATAACGGTGCAACAAAAAGAACGACTCGCTTGACGCTTGCCCTCAAAGTTTTTGAACTTACCTCCCGTTATGACCGCGCCATTGCTTCGTACCTGGCTGGAGCTGTCGGCCAGGCACAGCAAGAGGCATCGGCGAAGATGAGCGTCAGCCTTGAGCGTGAGCTTGATATGCGTTACGGTGAGAACCCGCATCAGAGCGCCGGGCTCTACCGCCTGACCGATGAAAACGGTACCCGCTCCTTTGCAGACTTTTTTGAGAAGCTGCATGGCAAGGAGCTCTCCTACAACAACATGCTCGATATTGCCGCAGCCGTCACCTTGATTGAGGAGTTCCGTGGTGAAGAGCCGACCGTGGTTATCGTCAAACACACCAATCCGTGCGGTGTTGCGCAGGCTTCCACGCTTGCCGAAGCCTATCGCAGAGCATTTTCAACCGATACCCAGGCCCCGTTCGGTGGCATTATAGCCTTTAACCGCCCTCTCGACATGGAAGCGGCCAAGGCAGTCAATGAAATCTTTACTGAAATTCTCATTGCTCCCGCTTTTGAAGATGGCGTGCTTGAGATGCTGATGAAGAAAAAAGATCGCAGGCTGGTGCTGCAGACGAGTGCTTTGCCCAAAGGTGGCTGGGAGTTCAAGTCAACCCCCTTCGGGATGCTTGTTCAGGAGCGCGACAGCAAAATTGTGGCAAAAGAGGATTTGACCGTTGTCACCAAACGGCAGCCAACAGAAGAGGAGATTGCCGATTTGATGTTTGCCTGGAAGATTTGCAAGCATATCAAGTCGAACACCATTCTCTATGTCAAAAACCGTCAGACTTACGGTGTCGGCGCCGGTCAGATGTCGCGCGTTGACTCATCCAAAATCGCACGCTGGAAGGCTTCCGAAGTCAACCTCGACCTGCATGGATCGGTGGTCGCCTCAGACGCCTTTTTCCCCTTTGCTGACGGCCTGCTTGCCGCTGCCGAGGCTGGTGTGACTGCTGTGATTCAGCCCGGTGGCTCCATCCGCGACAACGAGGTGATTGAGGCAGCCGATGCCAACAACCTCGCGATGGTCTTTACCGGTATGCGTCACTTCAAGCATTGATGTAAAGGCTTCTTTTCAGATTATCCGCTACAGCCCGGGCGTTGCGTTTGAGACGCCTGAGGCCGATGCGGAAAATCGGGGTTCCGTAAAAAAGCTCACGAAAGCCTGATTTTGTGAGGTTCAGAATGGTCTCTGTTGTGATGTTCACCAGATTCTGCCGCAACACAAACGACTCATTTGCCTTGATGGTTGTCTGCCGGTTATGAGGGCAAACCTCCTGGCAGAGATCGCACCCAAACAACCACTCGCCAATCATTGCCGCCTCTTCAGCCGTAAACTCCCGTTTCAGCTCCACCGTCAGGTAGGAGATGCACTTTGACGCATCAATTTTTCCTGGTTCAAGCAGTGCGCCGGTAGGGCAGCGCTCAAGGCAGTTGCTGCAACTGCCGCAATAGTTGGGCAGTGCAAGTTTTGTGGCCACTATCTCCCGGTCAACAAGAATCTCTCCAAGAAAAATATATGACCCCGCAGAGGGTACTTTCAGAAGAGTGTTTTTCCCTGTTTTTCCGATGGCGGCCTCTTCGGCCCACGCTTTTTCAAGAAGGGGAGAGCTGTCAACTGTTATTCTTGCATTGAGAGGCTCTTCTACAAGTAGTTGTATTGTTGCAACGAGATCTTCAAGTTTGGCTCGGAGAACGGTATGATAGTCGTTGATGAGCGCATATTTCGAAATTTTCGGGACTCCGTCACCATAATGGAGCGGGTAATTGTAGCTGATGGCCGCAGAGATGATGGTGCGCAAGCCCGCAAAGAGCAGGGAGGGATCGCTCCGCTCCTCTCTTTGCTTTTCCATGTAGCTCATCTCTCCGTGCCGCCCATCGTGCAGCATGTCGGTATAGTGCTGCATAGCAACAGGTTGCGGTACCGGAGAGGAAAAGCCAATGGCGGCAAATCCGAGCCGCGCGGCCTCTTTACGGATCTGGCGGGCAACTGAAAGCGGCTGTCCATTCATGAGCATAATTTTTTCCAGGATATATCGATTTTTAATGGATTTTCCAGCTTTTGTTTGCTTTTAATGAAGTGTCAAAACGTAAAATTCCTTTTTTGGAAATTGCAAATATTGTGTAAATTATTCGCAACGTTAATGAAGTTATTTGATCGTTATGCATAGCATTCAAATTATTTATAGAGAATCACGTATTGCTTTTCAAGTCTAAACTATAATCATCATGGGGTTCATAAAGGCATCAGGTCTAAAAAAAAGATTCGATCAATTGCCATTCAAGGTTAGCAACTATACTCAAAGTAATCTTCAGGAATGTCGGCAATCAATAAAGGAGGATTTTGCAGAAATTACAGGCAAGCTTCCAGAAATCAAGGTATGGATTGATTCAAAGTTTGATAAAAGTAAAATGCACGATAGTTATCGTGATATACTTGGTGGTACACACAAGGCCACTTTGCCATTATTTACAATAGATGAAGTCGCCAAGTTTACACGGAGCAGAAATATTTATCGAATACTGTTTATTTTTCTTGTATTCTTTGAAAGTATTTTGTATTCATTAATGGCTCCTTTAATTTTAAGAAGGCACATTCTTAATCATTATCCTGGTATTGAATACTTGTTTGGTTTTGCATGTGCAATACTCTTTGTTGCAGTATTGCATTTTTCATTAAAAAAAATGTGGGAATTTGCTGAAGCAAAATATTTGGTTGACAATAATCGTGAATATAAGAAAACCAAAATTAAAAAATTTTATTTTAAGTTATTTTTATCAATAGTTGTTTTTATTCTTTTCAATGTTGCCAATGTTGGTATTGGTTATCTCAAAATAATTGTTCTTGAACCTGGTGATATTTCCAGTAATTTTTATCTTGATAAAATCCACGGTTTCCGGTTGATTTTTTTAATTGCAACGACCTTTACCGTTGCTTGGGTTATGGCTCTTCTTAAAAAGGAAATTACTGGCAAATCGGTAAAATATAAAGTGTTTCTTGATTGGGTAAAGCAACAAAAAGAAAGAAAAAAGCACAATAATCAAGTAAGGAATATGCTTAAAAGCTGCAATGAAAAAAAAGAGCGGGATATTGAAAAGTATTGGGGTATGCTTCTTGATTTTCAACGAGTCTTTAACGTTCAGGTTGATGAGGATAAAAAAGAATTATTTGCTGAACTGGAACAGGATATTTTGCAAAAAAAAGTTGATCTTTATAATCTTGACGATTATTCATATCAAAAGTATTCCGATATTGCTGGTGCCAGATTTGAATTATTCAAGTATGGAGTTGAGTCGGATTCAGCAATAAAAAAAATAATTGCAGATCTCAAAGATGTGCTGGATGATTTGGACAGCAATGATACCACCCTAAAACACCTGCGACCCGTTACAGGAATGATTAAAAATTTTTATCGTTTAAGCGCGTCACAAGAATTTGTGCGGGAATGAAAAGGTCGCTACGTTAACAGACAGTCCGCAAAATATTGCCTTGTTTTGGCAAGGATTATTAGCGGACTTGTTGTTAAGAGGTTAGTAGCAGGGTTTAATGGCGTAGCAACTCTGCATCTATCCCGGCAATTGCAGCAGCCTCTTCAGCACTCATCCCCTTTTCTACTAATCGTCTGGCAACGTCAAGTTTGCCTTTTTCAACGCCAATCTCAATTCCCTGTTCAATGCCAATCTCGATTCCCTCTTCTTTGCCCTCCATACGGCCAAGTCCGTAGTTTGACTCTACCAGACTCGCCTCATAGCGCAGGTCATCCTGATAACGGGCGTATGCCAACTTCTCTTCTTCCGTCATACTCATGATGGAAAAAGATTTTTTTGCTTTCTGAATCCCCTTGGCTTTGAACTCATCCTTGATCT
>CAILXB010000146.1 GCA_903838025.1 uncultured Chlorobiaceae bacterium | reverse complement strand
CTCCCTGTGAAAATATCATAGTCAATATTCCTTGTTAAACGACTCTTTTGAACGTCCGTTAATGATGTACACGCGATTTAACACATTACTAAGGAACCTTGTCGTCAATACGTATCTCAAGACCCAAACCCTGCAGTTCCCTGACAAGAACATTGAAGGATTCAGGTATTCCGGGATCCGGCAGGTTCTGGCCTTTAACGATAGCCTCGTAGGTTTTGTTACGCCCTATCACATCATCCGATTTGACCGTTAGCATCTCCCTGAGGATATTGGCAGCACCATAGGCTTCAAGAGCCCAGACCTCCATTTCACCAAATCTCTGGCCGCCAAACTGTGCTTTACCACCAAGTGGCTGCTGAGTGATGAGCGAGTATGGGCCAGTTGAACGAGCATGAATCTTGTCGTCGACAAGGTGACTCAGCTTGAGCATGTAAATATAACCTATGGTCACCTCGTCATCAAACCGCTCTCCGGTACGTCCATCAAAAAGACTTACCTTTCCATGAGCCGGAAGACCAGCCCGTTCAAGCTCATGCTGTACCTCCTGGTAGGTGGCACCATTGAAAATCGGTGTTTTGAACTTGACACCAAGCTTTTTGGCCGCCCAACCGAGTGATGTTTCATAGAGCTGACCAATATTCATGCGGCTCGGCACACCAAGCGGGTTAAGAACAATATCTACCGGGGTACCATCCGCCATAAAAGGCATATCCTCAATCGGTAGAATTTTACCTACAACACCCTTGTTACCGTGTCGGCCGGCCATCTTGTCGCCTACCTGAATTTTTCTTTTCTGGGCGATGTAACATTTGGCAAGCTCCTCAATGCCGGGAGGAAGTTCATCGCCAACATTGATTTTATATTTCTCGTTTTCCCGCTCATCAGCCAGATCTTTAAGCATGAAACGGAACTCTTTGACAAGGCGAACCACATTGTCATTGACTTTTTTTGAGTCTGTCACCCCTTTTGAAAAATCAATTGACTCCAGAAAGGGCATTGAACTGAACTTCGCAAGAATGCTGTCATCAAAACTCGCCCCCTCAACGACAAGCTGTTTGCCTTTATCGCTGTAAACTCCCGCTGAACTTTTGCCTCCAAGAAGCTGCTTTACCCATTTGGCAAAACGCTTTCTAAGATCATACTCTTTAGCATCGTATTTCCTGTCGACGACCTCCAGCTTTTCCTTGACATCCATGCCAACCTTTTTCTTGCGGCTGAAAAGCTTTGTTTTGATGACAATACCCTTCATTCCTGCAGGCACATGCATTGATGCATCTTTGACATCGCTTGATTTGTCACCAAAAATTGCCCTGAGCAGTTTTTCTTCAGGTGTCGGATCGCTCTCGCCTTTTGGCGTTATTTTTCCGACCAGAATATCCCGCTCCTTGACTTCGGCGCCAATGCGTACAATACCGTTCTCATCAAGGTTTCTGAGCGCCTCATCACTGACATTATAGATATCACGGGTAAACTGCTCTTCTCCTCGCTTCGTATCGCGGACATTAGCCTCAAATTCGTGAATATGGATCGACGTAAAAACATCGTCATAGACAAGCCGTTCACTGAGAATGATAGCATCTTCAAAGTTATAGCCACGCCATGGCATGAAGGCCACCAGAACATTTTTTCCAAGCGCCAGCTCTCCATTATCGGTCGATGAACTGTCG
>CAILXB010000145.1 GCA_903838025.1 uncultured Chlorobiaceae bacterium | reverse complement strand
TTGCCTTATGCACGGCACTACTCAGAAAAAGCGTTCGGGGAGGTCTTATCATCGTTGGCGAAATCAATCTTGGTGGCTCTCTTGAATCAATCTATAACCCGGTAACGATTGCAGAAATAGCCGTTGAAAAAGGGGCGACAGCACTCCTGATGCCGGTTGCCTGCCGTCGTCAATTACTTGACCTCTCCGATGAGATGGCAACAAAAATTGATATCCAATTCTATTCAGATGCTAAAGACGCATTATTGAAGGCGATGGTTGAGTAAATCGTTTTGCTGGTATTTGTGCGGGAAGCACTTGTTGTTCTGTGCTGCGTTACTGTAAGCTGTTGTAAAATAAGCAGGTGGACAATAAAGGACTCGAACCTTTGACCTCTCGCGTGTTAAGTGAAACCGGCATAGACAGACAGTGTTGCAAGCTATATTTGGCATTGAAAAACAATGATTTACGGGGGCAGGCCAAAGCGGGAAATCGTCCATAAACCGGCGATAGAGAATCCGCCTGCATATTCCGGCAACATCGAACACCTTTTCCGGTCAAAATCGAACACTGAACATCCACCATTCAGTCTGCAAAAAGCAATGTACAAAAGTGTTCGAAGTTAATACTACTCCGACATATTATTTTGTATATTCGCAGTGCGGGTATTGCTAAAAATAATTTCAGAGTAGAATATGAGCAAAGAGATTCTATTTCCCGGGCTCACGGAATATCTGGCTCCTTATCATCCTTATTTTTATCGTGTAGAAAGTAGAGAGACTGCCGAATGCTATTTGGCTGGTCTCATGATGGATGGTGAGCGGAAGTCAGTCGAACCGATGTCAGAGAAGGTTAAGACTCCAGAAAGAGTCATGCAGTATTTTCTGAGTTCAGCGGTATGGGATGAAGAGAAAGTTGCGGCTGAATATCGACGTCGTATGCTTATGGAAACTTCTGATCCTCAAGGGTTTTTGGTAATTGATGATACGGGATTTCTAAAGAAAGGTGTTGATAGTGCGTGTGTTAGCCGGCAATATTGTGGGGCATCAGGAAAAAGGGATAACTGTCAGATCGGAACAAGTATGACGTATGTTGGCAATGATGTTGCCTGGCCGTACATCATGGAGCTTTTTGTTCCGGAATCCTGGGATGAGGATACAGATGCCTGTTCAGCAAAGCGTAAAAAGACGCATATGCCTGAGAGCGTACATCATAGGACAAAATGGCAGATGGCACTTGATTTTATTGACTTGGCTCGGAAAGAAAATGTCCCTCATCGTGCCATTCTCGCTGATAGCTGGTATGGTAACATTCCTGCGTTTCGCCAAGGGCTGGAATCACGTGAAGAAAACTACATTATGGGTGTTTACTCCAATACCCAGATTTTTCTTCAAGAACCGGAGTTTCAATATCGTCCTGTCACGGAAGGTAAGCGGGGGCGTAAACGCCAAGGTATCCATGTCGAATCAACTATTCCCGGAGCAATCAAGCTATCAGTACTGGGTGCAAGTGTTGCTGAGGAGGACTGGCAAAGACTGGAATTGAGACTTAACTCACGCGGCAAACCACTTGTCGTTGAAGCCGTTTCAATGAGAGTATGGCCAGCATACAGTTGGAGAAAAGGCAAGCGCCACGAAGAAGTATGGCTCATGATAGAGCGCCGTAGACTGAGTAGAGGCGGGTACGAACTTCGTTACTTTTTTAGTAATATGCCACAACAGTTGTCAACGCTTGATCTTGCAAAAGTTTATCATGAGCGGTATTGGATAGAGCAAGGCTACCAGCAACTCAAAGAAGAGCTTGGACTTGATCACCATGAAGGTCGATCATGGAAAGGATGGCATAGGCATGTCTTGCTGACGTTCTTGGCTTATGGGTATCTGACGCAGGTTCGTTTGCACAAAAAAAAAGAGAGGAATCAAGCCGCGAGAGCCGAATGGCTTCAAGAAAAGTCAGTGTTGTCCAGCGACGCCTTTTTTTGAGAAACAAGCGTCGGGAAGCAGTTTGCTTCCGAAACTGTCCACTTCGCTCGTTGGAGCGGTGGCGGCGAAAACAGCGTCTTATGGGTATGCCATCATTACCAGATATTAACATCAAATTACTAAAATTTTATCACAAGAGCTGTGGACTTAAAAAAATCTCTTCAACCATTTTCGATCAATTGGAAACACCGCTAAACCCAGACCCCCCGCCGCCGCGTCTAACTCATCGTCTGTCAACTCGCTTTGCACCTCTTTAACCTCTGCTTCGGTAACCTGAAATCCTGCGTCCCTGGCCGCAGCAAGCCTTGCATCAATACCTTCAATTGCTACGATGCGATCCCT
>CAILXB010000144.1 GCA_903838025.1 uncultured Chlorobiaceae bacterium | reverse complement strand
GGCAGGACATGCCCTTTCAGCCTGTCAAGTGAATGGTGCTCCAAGGCCATCAGCGAGCCAGGAACTCGCCGAAGCGATCAGCACCACGGGGTGTCTGACGCAGTAGGAATCCTCGTCCTTTAGGGCGAGGAGGATGTCAAACCAGGATTTACCATTTTGAGCGAATTTTTTTTGATTTTAATAATTTGTGACAAAGAAGAACATAAATGATATATGCTCATATACCAACTGGCTATATAATTTCGAATCTTTTATTCCGAAAAATAAAGAAGTGCCATGTTCCTTATAAACAGTTTCTATTCATGGGTATACTTGGAGCTGTCGCTCCCGATTTTGATGTTTTTTACTTTTTTTTCAAAGACGATATTCTTTACCATACCCACAGATTTTACAGTCATTACCCCATAGTTTGGTTTTCCCTGTTCCTCATGGCAGTTGCCTGGATGCGGCTTGATAATTACAATAGCAAAACTCCTTCATTAGCTGTAATTTTTACCCTCAATGGATTTGTACATTTAATTTTAGATACTATTGGAGGTAAAATATACTGGTTAGCCCGCATCGGAACAGTGGGTGAAGCATTTGGAATGCAACAATACCTTTTATGGAGTTCAGCAACTATTGAACTCTTTATCCTGTTCGCAGCATTATGTTTATGGAATAAAAAGTTGATAATACGTTTCTTTAAAATAATCGCTGGTTTGTAGAGGGTGCCCCTCGCAAATGTTGTGTCGTCACATACATTGTCTACCTGATTATGGCGCATCGGTGCTGAGACCCATTCTGAAAGAACGGGATGCTGGAACTGTTGAGCTGGCAGGGTATTTGAAGGAGTGTGGGTATGAGTGATGAATTTTTAGTGACCACTTACACCAAGTGAAATCCAGATTCTTCCAGACCTGGAAGCGTGATTTGTAAATCTAAATTCTTGTTTAATTTCGGTAAAAAATACGGAAAAAAGCTTTTAATAGTATAGATTGAACACTGTGCAGGCAGAGTGAATATCGGTAACTGGGCCTATTCTTCATCCAAATTGATATTAACTTGTTAACGACTCTTGAATCATTCCAATATGTTGAACGGTATTTATAAGAAGCAGCTTGAACGCATCCTTGATGATGCGGACATTAAAATTGGAGGTAAACGTCCGTGGGACCTCCAGGTTCATAGGCCGGAACTCTACCGCCGTGCTATAACTCAGGGAAACCTTGGTTTGGGTGAGGCATATATGGAAGGTTGGTGGGACTGTGAAAGGCTGGATGAATTTTTTTACCGAATTATCAGTTCCAGGGCAGAGGATAAAGTGTCGCCTCCTGTCATGCTTTTTGGCAAGTTTATCAGCAAGCTCTACAATATGCAGCGCCCTTCAAGAGCCTTTAAGGTCGCAGAAAAACATTACAATATTGGCAACGACCTGTTTAAAGCAATGCTTGACAAGCGTATGCTTTACAGTTGCGGCTACTGGAAAGAGGCCAAAAACCTTGAAGAAGCACAGGAAAAGAAACTTCATCTGATTTTTCAGAAGTTGCAGCTTAAAGCAGGAATGAAAGTGCTTGATATCGGTTGCGGGTGGGGTGGTGCTGCACAATTTGCTGCCGAACACTATGGGGTATCGGTACATGGCGTGACGGTGTCAACAGAGCAGGCTGCTATTGCACGAGAGTATTGCGCAGGCCACCCGGTGACTATCGAAGTGACAGATTACCGGAAACTGCAGGGCTCTTTCGACAGGATTTATTCCATCGGTATGTTTGAGCACGTTGGAGACAAGAATTATCGGGCCTATTTCAAAATTGCCCATCAATGTCTGAAAGAGGAGGGCTTGACCCTGTTACACACCATTGGAGGAAACAAGTCAACTTCCAGTGTTGAACCATGGGCCAACAAATACATTTTTCCGAATGCAAATGTTCCTTCAGCTAAACAAATCGCCTCGGGCTATGAAGGGCTCTTTACGCTTGAGGACTGGCATGTTTTCACCCATGACGACTACGCCCGAACGTTACTGGCATGGTATGAGAATATTGAAAAAAAGTGGTCATTGCTTCCGCCCCGCTACAACGATGAGTTTCAACGCATGTGGCGATACTACCTGCTGAGCTGTACTGGTGGATTCAGGTCGAGAACAAATCAGTTGTGGCAAGTACTGCTTTCGAAAAACGGTATCCAGGAGAGTTTTTGTGTTCCGAGATAGAAGGGTTAAGATGAGTTTGAGCATTTGGTGAGAATACTCTCGTGAACCCTGATTACTTGTTCCGGCAGAAAATATTGTTGCATGTCATCTTTTTTTCTGCATGTTGAAACAAGAAAAACGATGAAGATAAAGCCACAGACATCGAGGGTTTGGACGCATGAGCAGCGGTGATCTGGTCGCTGTTTGCTAAGAAAAAAAAACATAGTGATGACAACAAAACATTTTCTCACCGATGTTCTGCAGAACAAAAAAAAATTACATAAAATAGCAGTGTTTACTTCGGGAGGTGACGCCCCGGGAATGAATGCCGCCATTCGTGCTGTAACTCGTTCAGCCATATCCAATAAGCTGAAAGTCACCGGGATTCGTCATGGGTATCAGGGAATGATTGATGGGGATTTTATTCCGCTGAAAGCTTCTGATGTCAGCGGGATTATTCAATCAGGCGGAACAATACTGAAAACGGGCAGGTGTGAAGCATTCAAAACTCTTGAAGGACGCCAGCAGGCTTATCAACAATTGCAACGTGCTGAAATTGATGCAGTTGTTGTCATTGGTGGTGACGGCTCTTTTCGTGGAGCGATGGTGATGTCGCAGGAATTTGATGTTTCGTTTGTAGGCATTCCTGCTACCATCGACAATGATATCTATGGCACAGATTATACCATTGGATACGAAACAGCATTGAATACTGTCGTTGATGCTGTCGATAAAATCAGAGATACCGCAAGATCACATGGTCGTATTTTTTTTATTGAAGTCATGGGCCATGAAGCGGGCTTGCTGGCATTGGATAGCGGTATTGCCTCTGGAGCAGAGGTTATTTTAATACCAGAATCAACAGAACAACATGAAGAGTTGGAATGGTTTTTGAACAAAGGATACAAGCAGAAGGAGAGCAGCGGCATTATTATTGTTGCTGAGGGAGATGAAACGGGAGGGGCCATGAAGATTGCAGAAAAAGTAAAAGTAGAACACCCTGATCTTGATGTACGGGTCACTATTCTTGGTCATATTCAGCGAGGAGGGAGCCCGTCGGCTAAAGATCGGATAAGTGCTACAAGAATGGGGGTTGCTGCCATTGAAGCACTGCTTGATGACCAGAAAAGTATCATGATTGGACTTGCCAATGAAAAAATTGTTCAGGTGCCCTTTAATAAAGCCGTAAAGCTCAATCACAGTATTGATCTCAGTTTGCTCGAAATTCAACGGCTGATGAATTTCTGAAAGTGCCGTTTTCTTGCTGTGGACAGGTCAACTTTTTAGAGCTAAAGCAATTGTAAATATATCTTTTTATGTCAAAGGTTTTTTTTCTGTTTCTCTTTGTGATTGTAATGGTTTCTTCGTTTACAACTTTTGCTGGATCAAAATCAGCCTCTCTCAAACTGGAACCACAGGTAACTCTCGGGAGTTATAAGGGGTTGGTTGAAGATCATTTGGGTGGCGTTTTGCGCACTGCAAGGGTGATTGCTGTAAGCTCAGAAGCCAGAACGGCTCAGTGGGAGTTGGTCAAGCCCATGCTTGATCGTTTCAGCAATGACCTCGCGACCGATGCGACAGTGTGGTTTGTATTACCTGATGGCAGCTATTATGCAACGGAAACCGGCGGAGTAAGTGATCAGAATTTGAAAAGTCGCAACTATTTTCCGAAACTCATGGCTGGTCAGGATGTTTTGGGTGATCTGGTGATAAGTAAATCGACCGGACACCGTTCGGTGATTGTTGCTACTCCGGTGATTGTTAATGGAGCTGTTGTTGCGGCAGTTGGCGTCTCCGTAAGGGTTGGTTTGTTGTCAGGACTTCTTGATTCGGATATAAAACTGCCCGATAATGCCTACTTTTACGCTCTTGATTCTGATGCCAGGATTGTTTTGCACAGAAATGTGGATCGCATGTTCAAAAGCGTCAGTGATGTGGGAGATGAGAGCCTGGGTAACGCCTTCAAGGCCATTTTGAATCGGAATCAGGGCATCTTCAACTACACCCTTCATGGCAGAAAAATGAGGTCGATATTTCAGAAATCCACCGTTTTGGAATGGTATTTCTTTATTGCACAGGAACAGAAGTGATTGTTTTAGGCTGTTTTTTTTGTTTTGAGGAATTTACTTTACATAATACATGGTTTACGAAACTCTTGTAACACAAAAAAAAGAGAAGCAAAAGCTTGATTGGCATCGAGGATAATGCTCTCGGGAGAAATACTATATTTTCACATCTCCTTTTTCATCTGGGAGCAGGAGGGGATGGTGATGAAGTATTGTCCGTGAACTCCTATTCCATGCAAACAAAAAAAATGCTCATTATTTGTTAGATGGCCGATGTCAAAAATATATTTTGCATTACTCAAAGAGAAAGCGATTCAAACACTATTTTTCAGGGCTCTATATGGACAGAAACAGGGAGAGACAAAGAGAACAACTGATTCTTGATATTGCTACGGAAGGTTTTTGGGAATGGGAACCGAAATCCGAACATCTCTACTTGAGCCCGCAGTATTGCGAGCTTGTCGGCTATCCGACCGACACCACCCTGTTTGATTCCAATTTTCTGAAAATGATCATTCACCCTGATGATCATCACCATTTTTTTTCGGCGATAAAGAAACTCTTTCATGAAAAAAGCGAGATAATCACAATTGCATACCGCGTTATCTCAAAAGATGGTGTGGTTCACTGGGTTGAAAGCAGATGCAGCACGGTTGAACATAGTGCATACAGCAGGGATTCATGTATTGTAGGCACAGTTATTGATGTCACCAGACAAAAAAAAGGGGAGGATGAACTTCACCGATTGAACCGTGCACTTCTTGCGATTAATCAGTGTAATCAGGCGCTGCTTCATGCCCGGAATGAAGAGGAGTTGCTGCGTGATATCTGCCGTATTGTTGTCGATACTGGTGGTTACCGGATGGCGTGGGTTGGTTATGTGGAACATGATGCGTCAAAAAGCATACGCCCGGTTGCTCAGGCGGGTTTTGAGGAGGGTTATCTTGAGACCCTGATGCTCTCCTGGGCGGATATCGAGAGGGGGCGGGGGCCAACAGGAACAGCGATACGTACGGGCCAGCCATTCGCAATTAACAATGTGCTGGAAGATCCACGTTTTTTACCATGGCGCAAAGAGGCAATAAAGCGCGGTTATACGTCCAATCAAAGCTTTCCGCTGAAAACTGGCGACACGGTGTTTGGTGCACTGGCGATTTATTCTGCCCTGCCAAGTGCTTTTGATGGGGATGAGACAATATTGCTCACGGCTCTGGCAGATAATCTGGCATACGGAATTACCATGTTGCGGAATAAGGCCGAACGCAAGAGGGCAGAGCAAAAACTTCTTCATCTCAACGAGACACTTGAAGAGCGCATCGCCGAAAAAACGAAAGAGCTTGAAGTCACGCATCAGCAGATGATTTTGCAGGAAAAACTTGCCTCAATTGGTCAGCTTGCAGCAGGTATCGCCCATGAACTGAATAATCCTCTTAATTTTATCAAAATCAACTTTGCTACCCAGCAGGAAGATTTTGCTGATTTATTGTCACTTGTTGTCGAGTACCGCGCTCTTGCAAAAAAGCTTGAAGCAACAGGTGGCATTTCACTCCCGGAACTGCCAAAGCTTCGACAGATGGAAAAAGAGCTAAACATCGAACGGTTGCTTGCTGATAGTTCGAAGATTTTTACTGAATCAGAAAACGGTTTTGAGCGCATAACAAGAATTATCAACAGTATGAGGAGCTTCTCGAACAGGGATGCCACTGATAAAAAAATTCTCTTTGACATTAACAATGGAATCCGCAATACCCTTATCCTTATACGCAATGAATATAATAACTGTGCTGATATAGAAACAACGCTTGAAGAGTTGCCTCCGGTATTTTGTAATCCGGAACAGATCAATCAGGTCGTCCTCAACTTGATCGTCAACAGTGCTTCTGCCATTGCCTCACAAAAGAGAAGTGGTCATGGTAAAATCACCATCCATACATGGTTTGACAGTAAAAACATCTACTGCTCAATTGCTGATGATGGGCCTGGCATCCCACAAGAGATCCGCATGCATATTTTTGAGCCTTTTTTCAGTACCAAAGATCCCGGCCAAGGGAAGGGGAGAGGACTTGGATTGAGCCTTTGTTATGATATCATTGCCCATAAGCACGAAGGAACTCTTTCTGTAGAGTGTTTGCCGGAAGGTGGTACCGTTTTTGTCATCACACTGCCCCAACAAAGCAATCAAGCAATCATTAAAGAGTGCTCAGCAAAAGGTTCTTGAGCGGGAATATCGCATGAGGGTGTGTTTGATAAATAATGAGGGCTATGAGCTGGTGAGTGTGCAGCCCCCTTGACGTGAAAAACATTTTACCCTTCAAAAAATATTCCCGCATGTTTTCTCTGTTTATCTTTTATCTTTCGTCAACCTTCCGGCTCCCCGCATGAAAACAGCGGGAAAGAGAGTCTGGAACCTTTTTTTTAAAGTTACAACCCACTAATGATAGTACCAGAGTATGGTCGGACGCTAAGTGCCGCAGAATGGTCTCCGGTCATTGATGCGCTTCTTGACAATCAGCATTTTGTTCTTACAACCCATGAAAATTCTGATGGTGACGGCCTCGGCAGTGAGGTTGCGCTTGCAAGGGTGCTCAAGGCGCTCGGCAAGGAGGTGGCAATTGTCAACTCTACGGAAGTTCCGCCGAATTACCTCTTTTTAAAGAAACTGTATCCCATAACTCTTTTTGACAAGAAGAGTGAGGAGGCCATTCAGGAACTTTCGCTCTGTGATGTGGTTGTTCTGCTTGATGCCAATATGCACGAGAGGATGGGTTCGCTCTGGCCTCATGTGAAATTTGCAAAAGAGCTTGGTGCCCTGAAAATTGTCTGTGTCGATCATCATCTTGAGCCAGAAGATTTTACGGATGTGATGGTGTGTGAAAACTATGCCTCGTCAACCGGAGAGCTTGTGTATGGCCTTATTTATGCGCTTCAGGAGCGGCTTGGTCGTGAGCTTTTTACCCCGGAAGTGGCCGAGGCGCTCTATGTTGCCGTCATGACGGATACTGGCTCATTCCGTTTTCCCAAAACAACACCCTATGTCTATCAGCTTGCTGGAGACTTGGTGGCGAAGGGAGCTGATGCCTCGGCGATTTATGACCGGATCTACAACTCCCTGACAACCTCTGCGCTCAAACTTCTTGGTGCGGCTCTGAGTGCTATTACCATTCTTGATGAGGGCGATATTTCGTGGCTGTTTATTTCACAGGATATGATCAAGGCGACGGGAAGCAAATTGTTCGATACCGATCTTATCATTCGTTATCTTCTCAGTGTTCCTACGGTTCGTGTTGCTGTGCTTATCGTCGAGATGCAGGACGGTAGAACCAAGGCGAGTTTCAGGTCGCGCGGGGAGATTTATGTCAATCAGTTTGCCAAGAAGTATGGTGGCGGCGGCCACATGAATGCTGCCGGGTGTCTTTTTCAGTTCTCTTCTGACAAGGCCCAGATGGTCTTGCTTGAAGATTTGCGTCTCTTCTTAAAGGATAATAAAGCGTAACTGTACTACTGTTAACATTGATTTTTTGAATTTTTATGAAAATAACTGTAACAACAAGCGATCTTGCTGGTATCGAGAGCGCTTTTCTTGCTCTGCCGTTCAGCAGTGGTGAGTTGGAAAAAGAGGCTGCACCGAGGCTTGCTTCCTTAGGTATTGACGCCCAGGTTTTGAAAGATTTCAAGGCTGAGGCTGGTGAGATTGTTCTGTCGTATGGTGAGAGTGGGAAGTGCTCTGCTTCACGGGTTGCGATGCTTGGACTTGGAGAAACCGTAACCCTTGATGACTGGCGGAAGGCGGCACGCTCTTTTGCATCCAGGGCAGTGGAGATGAAGATCGACAGCATTGCCTTTGATTTTTCAGGTATTGGGGCGCTTGCTGTTACGATGGGGCAGAGTGTTGCTACGCTTGCGGCTGCTTTTGTTGAGGGCTGTTATGGCGGTTCATACCGGTTTGATCGCCTGAAAAGTGGCAAGCTCGATAAAAAAGAGTCGGGTGAATCATCGAAAGGCATTTGTGAACTTCTTCTGAGGGTTGATTCAGTATTCAGTGAGGAGTGTGAGAAGGGTGCTGCCGAGGGGCGGATTGTTGGGTCGTGCCAGAAAATAGCAAGGGATCTGGTCAATCTTCCAGGGAACTATCTACAGGCTGTCGATATAGCCAAAGCGGCAGAGGATTCGGGCAAAAAATATGGGTATGAGGTGACGGTTTTTCACAAGCATGAGATAGAGGCTCTTGGTATGGGCGGTCTACTTGCGGTCAACAAAGGGAGCCATCATCCTCCAACCTTTATTATTCTTGAGTACAAGCCAAAAGAGAAAGCCGAGAAAGTTGTTGCATTGGTTGGCAAGGGAGTCACCTTCGATTCTGGTGGTATTTCGCTCAAGCCATCGGAAAACATGGGTGAGATGAAGTCGGATATGTCGGGAGCTGCCAGCGTTCTTGGGGCGATTGAGGCCGCAGCTCGTCTTCGTCTTCCTGTGCATATTATCGGGTTGATTCCTGCTACTGATAATATGCCAGGTCCTATGGCTCAGCGACCGGGAGATGTTATCACCACCTATTCGGGTATTACGGTTGAGGTTGGCAATACCGATGCGGAAGGCCGCCTGATTCTTGCCGATGCTCTGACTTACGGAAAGGAGAAGTACCAGCCTGATGTGATTATTGATATTGCGACGCTGACTGGAGCCTGTATTGTTGCGCTCGGTTATTCTGTTGCCGGTTTTTTCAGCAATAACGACAAGCTGGCTGATGCAATTTTTCAGGCGGGTGAGCACTCTGGTGAAAAAGTGTGGCGTTTGCCGCTCTGGGATCTTTATGCCGAGCAGATAAAGTCTGATGTTGCTGATGTTAATAATACCGGTGGGCGTGGAGCGGGCACGGTGACTGCTGCCAAATTTCTTGAGAAATTTATTGATGGTCATAAAAATTGGGCTCATATTGATATCGCTGGCCCTTCATTTGCACCCAAGGGTGCTGGCAAAGTGAATGGGGGAACAGGTTTTGGTGTCAGTCTGCTGCTTGAAGTGTTGAAAAAATTCGCTTGAACTTCAGTCATCTGCAAAAGGATTTTTTTGAGCGTTGTCGTGTTGTTTCTGTCGCCTGCGATAAGTATCATGGCAATGATGAAGGAGGTTTTGTAGAAAAAATGTGTTTCAAATTTTACAGAAGCGTTCAAGAGGATGGCAAGGTGGGGGGATACGGGATTGTTCCTTCAAAAAGCTGTTTTCTTGAAGGTGCTGAAAATGTTACTATTGCAGATGCAGGTCATCTTCCAACACCGCATACCAGATGGTATGGAACAAAAGAAGGGGTAAAACAATGGATTCAATGGCTGTAAGGGATAGTCGGCTCAGGGTTGCCGGGGTTGTTTTTTTTGCAGTTCTTTTTCTGCTCTCTTCGTGTAACCCGGAGAAGCAAACGCAGGATCCCCGGCAGGAGCATGTCGAGTCGATGATGGCGATTCTTGCCCAGGTGCAGAAAAATCTTGGCAGGATTCAGCAGAAAGAGGCTGTTGTTGAGCGCCTCTCTTCCGGCATTGAGGGCAAGGAGACGAAAAATGTGGATCAAATTGGCAAGGATATTATGGCGAGTATCCATTTCATGGATTCCTCATTGGTTTCAAGCAAAAATCTTATACGGAAGCTTGAGGAGGAGAATCATTCCTCATCTTATCGTGTAGAGTCGCTTGACCGGGTTGTCTCTGAGATGAAAATTGCTATTAACACAAAGGACAGGGAGGTCGGTGCGCTCAAGGGTCATGTCCAGAAGTTGAACAATCAGGTCTCATCACTTATGGCCACAGTGGATGTCCTTGACGAGTTTATTCAGGATCAGGAGGGTCAACTTTATACGGCTTATTACATTTCAGGTACTTTCAACCAACTGGTGGCCAAGGGTATTCTTGTGCAGATCAATCCTCTTGAAAAACTCTTCGGTAGCGGGTATCGTCTTGCCCCTGACTTTAATGTGAATCTCTTTAAAAAAATTGATATCACCGAAACGAGAGATCTCTTTTTTGACAAGCCGCTGAAAAGTTTGAAAATCATCACACCACATACGCTCGGCTCCTACGAACTTGCCGGTGGTAAAACCTCATCATTGCTTCTTATTCGTAATGAGAGTGCGTTCTGGCAGAAGTCGCGCTGCCTTGTGATTGTTATTGATGATTGATAACAAAAAATCAGGGTCGCCGTTGGGCTCTTTGTAATTTTTAACAGGATTCTCCTTTTTATGAAAATAACCATATTCGGCTCAGGATATGTCGGACTTGTTACTGGTGCATGTTTTGCAGAGGTCGGTAATGATGTCCTTTGCGTTGATATTGACCAGAAGAAGATTGACAGTCTTAATGAAGGTCACATTCCGATTTATGAGCCAGGTCTTGATGAAATTGTTGCTGAAAATATCAAGGCGGGTCGGTTGCGCTTTACTTCTGATTTGCATGAGGGAGTTGAATTTGGACTCTATCAGTTCATTGCCGTAGGGACTCCCCCTGATGAAGATGGATCGGCTGACTTGCGTCATGTCCTCAGTGTGGCTGAAAGTATCGGCACTTTTATGAAGGAGTACCGGATTGTTATCAATAAATCGACCGTGCCAGTCGGTACGGCCGATCTCGTGAAGGAAAAAATACACTCTGTTCTTGCAGAAAGAAATGCGGGTATTGACTTCGATGTGGTTTCAAATCCCGAGTTTCTCAAAGAGGGTAACGCGGTCAACGATTTTATGAAACCGGAACGAATTGTTGTTGGCGTCGATAATCCGCGAACCAAGGAGCTTCTTCGTTTTCTGTACGCTCCTTTCAATCGCAGTTCTGAGCGTTTTATCGCCATGGATGTTCGTTCTGCCGAGTTAACCAAGTATGCGGCAAACGCCATGCTTGCAACAAAAATCAGTTTCATGAATGAGATTGCCAATATTGCTGAACGGGTTGGTGCCGATGTAGAGGCGGTACGAAAAGGCATAGGTTCTGATTCGAGGATTGGATTTTCCTTTATCTACCCGGGGATTGGCTACGGGGGCTCCTGTTTTCCCAAGGATGTTCGAGCGCTCGAAAGAACGGCACACAAGCATGGGTATCATTCACGGATTTTGCAGGCTGTCGAAGCGGTCAATCATGACCAGAAAAGCTCCATGGTCAAAAAGATACTGGGACATTTTTCCAGCGATATTAAAGGGCGTGTTTTTGCAATATGGGGACTCTCTTTCAAGCCGAATACTGATGATATGCGTGAAGCTCCAAGCCGCCGGGTTATTGACGAGCTTTTGAGTGGTGGTGCAAAAGTGAGAGTCTATGATCCGGTTTCCATGGATGAGGTCAAAAGAATTTATGGCGAATGTGACGGGATTTTTTATGCGTCAAATTCGGAGGATGCCATAAAAAGTTCAAATGCTCTTTGTGTGCTGACGGAGTGGCTTGTTTTTCGCAGCCCTGATTTTGAGATGATTAAAAGGGAACTTTCCCATCCTGTTGTTTTTGATGGTCGCAATATCTACAGCCCTGAGTTTATGGAGCAGTCGGGATTTACCTATTACTCTATAGGCCGCCCACCCCGGGGAGTTATTTGAGCCCCTCTTCCCACTGTCTGTACTGGTGATGCAGCGGACCGTTTCCACTCCCGAGACGGTAAGCTGCACCAGCCTGCAGCGCTCCATTAAGATAAGCTTTTGCCTTTTCTACAGCGCACTCCATTTTCTCTCCCCGGGCCATAAATGCCGCAATGGCCGATGAGAGTGTGCATCCGGTACCGTGGGTATTGTGAGTTGCAATTTTTTTTGAGCTGAACCAGAAAAAATGATTGTCGTACAGAAGGCAGTCGCAGCAGTTGTTGTCCACTCCATGCCCTCCTTTTACCAGTACTGAGCTTGCCCTGTTTTCAAGTAATTTCATTGCAGCCTCTTCAATACATTCTGGAGTTGATGGGGCTTCTTTCATTTCGAGGAGCCGGGCTGTCTCCGGTATGTTTGGGGTAATGAGTGTGGCAAGGGGGAAGAGCTCTTTTTTCATGAGCTGAATCGCCTCCTCTGAAAGAAGGGGGGTACCTCCAGAGGAGGCGAAAATGGTATCGAGAATAATTGGGGGAGTGCCTTGCAACTCTTTCAGCAAGAGTGCTACAGTTTTGATGATGCTGGCACTTCCAAGCATTCCGATTTTTATCGCATCAATGGGGATATCGGATGCAATGGCCCTGAACTGCTCAATTAAAAAAGCTTCGCTCACAGGATATATTGCATTGATTCCCCTTGTATTTTGGGCGGTCAGGGCGGTGATGACCGATAGACCGTAACACTCCAGTGCGGCAAATGTTTTGAGGTCCGCCTGAATTCCGGCTCCACCACTGCCGTCAGAGCCTGCAATGGTAAGTACGGTCGTATATTTTTTTTTCATGACAGACTCTTTTGTATGGTGCAGAGAAGGTTGCGGGTGGCGAGGGTGGGGTCAGTCGCTCTGCTCACGGCAGAAATGACGGCTACAGCGGATGCGCCTGAAGAGATAAGTGACGCTGCGTTTTCATGACTGATGCCTCCAATAGCCACAATCGGCAAAGAGAGATTGGTGGCTGCCTGTCGCAGGGTTTCTGTGCCTAACGGAGCAGACTCCTTCTTTTTTGAAGAGGTCGGAAAGATGTGGCCGAAGCCGATATAATCGGCTCCATCCTTTTGAGCCTGCAGAGCCTCTTTGAGAGATGAGGCAGTAATTCCGATAATGCGGTCGTGCCCGAGGAGTTTCCGTGCGGCTTCAATTGGCATGTCTTGCTGGCCGAGGTGCACTCCGTCCGCCCGGCTCGCCATGGCAATGTCGACGCGGTCATTGATGATGCAGAGCGCCTGGTATTGCCTGCAAAGTTTCAGAATTTCGACAGCCCATAAAAAAAGCTGGCTTCCGGAGGCATGTTTATGGCGGAGCTGGATCATGGCCGCCCCCCCCTTGAGGGATTTTTCTGCGAGGGAAAGAGGGCAGAGCGTTTCATCGGTTATGACGCAGAGAAATGGTGAGGATGGCATCATTGGAATCACGGATTCATGTTAAAATAGAGCTCTTCAATTATGTCAACAAATCGGCAACTCTCTTGAAAGAGCGAGAGAGCGGCAATTCCGTAAGCACCTTTTGCCATGCAGAGTGGGGCATTTTTGAGCGTTATGCCGCCCAGTGCAAAGACGGGAAGTGAGGTTTGCTGGCAGAGCGCCCCCAGTTTTTTGAGACCTTGAGGTGCACCATACACTCTTTTTGAAGGGGTGTCGAAGACCGGACCGAAGAGCAGATAATCAGCACCGGCCTCTTCGGCAATGCGCAGGGCTGAGAGAGAGTGTACGCTGCACCCATAAATCAATTGTGGGGCAAGAGGGCGAAGCCGGTTGGCTGAACAGGCGTTTTCCGGCAGATGCACTCCATCAAGGCCAGCCGCAAGGGCAATATCCAGCCGCTCATTCATCAGCAAAAGTGTGCCTTCGGGTAGCTCAATTGCTTTTGCTTTGAGAGCGAGCGACAAAAGTTCTTTTGCGCTAAGCTTTTTTTCCCGGATTTGCACCATGCAGGAAAGTGAGCGGGGGAGTCGTGCAAGCTGATTAAGGAGTAATTTGTTATTATCAGCACTCTCCTCTCCGCTGCTGATGAGGTAGATGCGCGGAAGGAAAGTCTTTGTTGTTCGATTGCTATTCATGATGAAAATACTTTGATTTGTGCCGTACTATAAATACTATTAACTGTTGTAGCAACAAACACTTTTGCACCTGTTTTTTTGCTGGCCAGCGATCTTGTTTTTGAAACCCGCTTGCTTCAGAAGAGTCGGCAGCAGCAACTTCAGTAACCTTCCAAACTCTTTAATAATGGGTATTGTCGAAGAAAAAATCATCCGGATCGGTTTAATTTTGCCAAAGTTGCCTGCAGCCGCAGGGCTTTATTCGCCTGCAGTCCGGAGTGGAAATCTGGTCTATACATCGGGTCAACTTCCTCTTCTTGACGGAAAACTGATTGAGCCGGGTGGAAAAGGGAGGGTTAATGAGGAGCGGAAAGAGGATGCTATTCATGCCTCAAGAGTGGCGCTTCTCAATGCGCTTGCCGCAATCAAATCGGTGACTGGGACGCTCGACAGTATTGAGCGAATTGTAAAACTGACACTTTATGTTGCCAGCGAACAAGGGTTTTCGAGCCAGCATCTGGTTGCTAATGGAGCTTCTTCTTTGTTACATGAGATTTTTGGTGAGTGGGGATGCCATTCAAGAAGTGCTGTTGGTGTTGCCGAATTACCACTTGATGCAAGTCTCGAAATTGAGCTTATCGCCCAGTGTAAATTCCCTATCATCTAAGAATACAAGTAAAATTTACTGCTACATTTGACTTTTTTATTCTGCAGTATACGACGCAGTAACCTACCATTACGCCACACTAAAAACCACTTACCTTGCAATGATATTTGTACATCGAATCTATCGCAAGGTAGGGTGGCGTCCTTATATTTACAATACATAATACAAACCTACTGGCTAATAAAATTTTAAAATAATTATATGCCACCCCCTACCTTTTGTTGGTTATTTTTTTTATAAAACTTATTTAAATTAGATTGAAAAAAGTTTATGTAAAATAACTTAAATCCTTTTAATTGAATTGCTTATGTTGTTTTGCGTAACACTTGTTTTATGTTGTTTTTAGTTTTTTTATTTCACTGCTCTTTGTTGTATTGTATGATTTTTATTGCTTATTGGTGTTTGTTTTGTGGTGGTTTTATTTTTTTTCTTTTGATGGCGTCCAGCAACGCTATTAATTCGTCATCTTTATCTAACCTAAATTTTTTTGATTTCTTATGTCC
>CAILXB010000143.1 GCA_903838025.1 uncultured Chlorobiaceae bacterium | reverse complement strand
GACCAATAATCCGGCGCTCTTTTTTGCTTATCTTGGAACGCTTGCAGCGGTGCAGGCTGATACTTGGGCGACGGAAATCGGCACGATGTGGCCAAACCCGAAAGCATGGCTGGTGACCACTTTCAAGGAGGTGCCTGTAGGGACTTCCGGGGGTGTTTCTGTGCCGGGTACTTCGGGTGCTTTCCTCGGATCACTCTTTATTTGTGCGAGTGCATTGGCGGTCAATGCCAAGTGGATGAGTGAATTCGGCGTGGTGCAGTCTTTTCTTTTGATTGGTTTTTCGGGGCTTCTGGCCAGTATGGTTGACAGCTTTTTTGGAGCAACCGTCCAGGCCCAGTATTTTGACCCCATTCGTGAAAAGGTGACGGAGAGGACACACAGCATGGCACCTGACGGGTCAATGGTTGAAAACCGGCTTCTCAAGGGAACTCCTCTTGTCAATAATGATTTGGTCAATACGCTTTGCGCTCTTTCCGGTTCAACATTGGCCTATACGGTGATCCAGAGTGTTCATCTGTTTTAATGAACTTAACTTGCTTTTATCTTTATGCTTGATTTGAGACTCGGGATTTTTGCCATGCTTTCGGATGCCGGAGTTGTGGTGTTGCTGGTGCTTTCACTGTTGCTTTTGTTTTCAATCATATCGTGGGCCATCATTGCCTTTAAATTTGGTTATTTGAGAAAATCGTTGCGTGAGTCGAAGGCCTTTCTTGACTATTTTTTTGAAGTCAATAATGTCGACAAGGTGTTCACCGAAAGCGAAAATTTCAGATATGGCTCACTGCCAAGGGTTTTTCGTTCAGCCTATATTGAGTATCGGGCGCTTGGCGACAAGGGTGACCTTCGGCATGCAAGGACGCGTATTGCAAGGGCGGTGAAACGGGAGGTCAATGCGGAAAACAAGAGACTTGCAGCTCTTGTCCCTTTTCTTGCAACAGTCGGTAACACCGCACCGTTTATTGGTCTCTTCGGTACGGTATGGGGAATCATGAATTCATTCCATACCATCGGGCTTACCCAATCGGCTTCGCTTGCCGCAGTTGCTCCCGGTATTTCGGAAGCGTTGATTGCTACGGCGGCAGGTCTTGCTGCGGCGATTCCTGCCGTGATTGCCTACAACTCTTTTACGCAAAAGATCAGTGTCATTGAACGCGACATGGAGGAGTTTGCTCCTGAATTTGTTGCAGCATTCATCAACGAGCCGTAGAGCAGAACCCGCCAGATATGATAACTTCAGGAAAAGGTCGGTTGATGAGCGACATTAACGTCACTCCGTTTGTTGATGTCATGCTTGTGCTGCTGATCATTTTTATGGTAACAGCTCCCATGATGACGCATGGCGTGAAGGTTGATACTCCGCAAACCACCCTGCAAAAAATGGACGTGAATGAGAAGTCTCTTGTCATCAGCATTGACGCTTCAAGGCGGGTTTTTATTAATGAGTATCAGTTGAATGCTTCGGAGGTGCGCGAAAAGCTCCCGACAATTCTTGATGTCAAGCAGACTGCGGAGGTTTATCTTAAAGCTGATAAATCGTTGCCTTATGGATTGGTGATGGATGTCATGGCTCAAATCAGGGACGCAGGAATTGAAAAGATCGGTATGGTGACCGAACCGGCGGCAATTTCCAGAGGCGGCGGGAGATAGGTGGGGCGTATGAAAAAAGGTCAGAAGCATCAGTATGGTGAAAAAAACTTTTCGCTGTGGCTTGTTTGGGCTGCTGCAATGCATGTTGTTGTGTTCTCTCTGGCGTTCTATTTCCAAATCTGGGATGCAGACCGCCATTCCAAACCGAAAATTGTGACGGTTACTCTCGTTTCACTACCTGGTTCCGGAGCCTCTCGTGACGATTCTAACTATGGTACGGCTGCAGAAGCGATTTCGGAGCCACCCCGAGAGGCTTCGCCTTCACCTCTTCCTGTCAGCACAAAGAGTGTCAAGGTTTCTGTTCCTGTGCCGGAAAAAGCATTGGTTGTTCCTAAGAAACTATCAGTGGAACCGCTCAAGCCCAAGGCGATTGAGAAGCAGCCTGATATCAACCAGGCTCTTTTGCAGCTCAAAAAAAATGTTGATAAAAAAACAGCGCAATTGCCCCGGCCATCCAGCAATACTTTGAACAATGCACTTGCCCGGCTTCAGCAGAACGTCAAATTGCGGGCAGGGGTGAAGGGAAGCGGCGAAGGCGGCTCTTCTACTGGACGAAACGGTGCGGGAAAAGGGTCTGGAGGTGGCGGAACTGCTGATTCTTACAAGGCGCAAATTGCCTCGATAATTCAGCAGAATTGGTCGTTTTCAAATAAGTTGCTCAAAAAAAGTTACGGTATGGAGGTTTATGTCCGTATCAATATTTCGTCTGACGGGACGATACACCAGATTCTTTTTGACAAGAAAGCGCCAAGCGAGTACCTGAATCTTTCTGTAAAAAAAGCGCTTGAAAAATCATCACCTCTCCCTGTTTTGCCGAAAGAGGGGGGAAGCGGTGATGTGTGGGTTGGTTTTTTATTTACTCCTGAAGGTATTGAGTAGAAAAGAGAGTCGTCTGTTTTTTTTGAATCAGGAGGTGTTGAACTGTTGTACAGATTGACACTTTTTCTCTGTTTTTAACTATATTTCGCTATATTTCCCTCTAGATGAATATGCCGATGAGGGATTTTTTTACAAGTTTGTTGCGATTGTCAGTCATAATTACCTCTAACGATTAACGTTTTTTTGGGTCATGATTAAACTTTTCAGGGGCGTTTTTTTCGCTATTGTAGCGTCACTTGTTCTTTTTCCGTCGCATCTTGTTGCTACTGAGGGTCAGGAGTATATCGCTATCCGCAAAGAGGGGGCTGGCAATATTGCTCTTGTGCTTGACAAGCTCGACGCAAAGGGCCGAAAAGAGACAGGGTTTGCGCAGGACCTTGATGGCATAATAAATGGCGGGCTCGATTTTACAAAGGTTTTCTCTATAATTCAACCACCGCTTAATGTCAAAGACGACAGCGACAGAAAAAATATTGTGATCAATTTTCCGGCACTGACTTCGGTGGGCGCGGAGGTTTATGTCGGTGGAGTGGTCACGATGAAGTCAGATGATATTCTTCTTGACATGAAGGTGTATGAGGCTGCAGGCTCCAAGTTACTCATGAACAAAACTTATAGAGGAAGTGCTGCCGCTCTTCGTTCAATGGGTCATGCTTTCTGTGCAGATCTTGTTGAACTTCTTACTGGTAAAAAATCAATATTTGGCAGCAAAATTGTCTTTGTTTCAAACAAAACCGGTTTTAAGGAGATCTATGAGTGTGACTTTGATGGATATGGGGTTGAGCAACTGACCAAGTCGAAATCCATTTGCATGAATCCGGCACTCTCTCCCGACGGAAAGCATCTTGCCTATATTGACTTCACCTCTGGAAGGCCAACGCTTTACATCAAGAGTCTCGCTGGAGAGAGTGTGGCGGCCGTCGGTAAGAGTGCGGTCAGTATTGACCCAGGCTGGAGGAGCAATAGTGAGGTAGCCGCAACACTTTCTTTTGATGGCAGCCAGGCAATTTATCTCGTAAACACTGACGGGACGATTGCCAGAAGGGTTACAAACAGCAAGAGTATTGATATTTCGCCAACGTTTTCTCCCGATGGCAGCAAGATGGCCTTTGTTTCTTCGCGCAATGGGTTGCCTCAGCTTTTTGTTCAGGATCTTGTATCCGGGGATGTAAAACGGCTTACTTTTAGCGGGCGTTATAATACACAGCCTTCGTGGTCTCCTGCGGGTGATAAAATTGCGTATACTACATGGGAAAAGGGTGGTGAAATAAATATATTCACCATAAACGCGGATGGCTCGGGGCTCATGCAGTTAACCCAAAAGTGCGGTGAGAACAAGTCGCCAAGCTGGTCTCCGGATGGTGAGATGATTATCTTTACCTCCAACCGCCAGGGGAAGGAAAAATTGTATGTTATGAGTTCCAAGGGGGGCAATGAAAGACTTTTGTTGCAGGGTGATGGTGAGCAGACACAGCCATCCTGGTTTTTGTTTCGGTAGTACTGTGTTATCTTTTAAAAAAATCAAAAGGGGGAAAAAATGAATACCATGAAGCCTTTGTTGAGGAGTTTGTTAATTCCGACTATGCTTTTTCTTGGAGCTTGTGGTTGCTGCGAAGAGGTTGTTGCACCACCACCGCCGCCGCCAGTCGTAATACCTCCTCCTCCTCCAGTGTTGCCAGGTCTTGGAGATGTTTTCTATGATTTTGACCGTTCAGAGCTGCGTTCAGATGCTGTTGAACAATTGAGGACCAATGCCACTTGGCTGAAGACAAATACAGCAAACAATGTCATTGTCGAAGGTCATTGCGATGAGAGAGGCACCAGTGAGTATAATCTTGCTCTTGGCGAGCGCCGTGCAAACAGTGCCAAAGATTATATTGTCAATCTTGGTGTTGCTCCTACCCGTTTGAAAACTGTAAGTTATGGTGAAGAAAAGCCATTTGCAGAAGGTCACACTGAAGAGGCGTGGGCTTTGAACAGAAGGGCTCATTTTGTAGCAGAATAAAAAGTTGCGGCGCTGAAAACTACAGGGGGCAGGCGGTTGTTCCGGCTGCCCCTTAATTTATTTAATGCATAATCGAGAAGAGTCTATGAAAAAAAATAGTATTATCGTTCTCGCATTGATGGTGATGGCCGGATGTTCGTCACAAAATGCAGTAGTTCCCGAACCGGCCCCGGTAAGTGAGCCTCCTGTAGCATCCTTACCACCGGTACCGCCAGCACCGTCCGGTTATGGTTTTGATCAATGGCAGACGGGACCGCTTGGTGATGTGTTTTTTGATTTCGACAGCGCTACGCTGAGCGCAGACGCTCAGGAACAGTTAAGGCAAAATGGGGTATGGATGGGAAATAATGCTTCCAAGACCCTTGTTGAAGGTCATTGCGATGACAGGGGTACCTCTGAATACAATATGGCACTCGGAGATCGCAGGGCGGCAAGTGCGAAAGAGTATTTAGTCAGGTTTGGTGTCAGCCCATCACGCATTGAGACAGTCAGTTTTGGTGAAGAGCGTCCTTTTGCTCAGGGGCAGAATGAAGAAGCCTGGGCAAAAAATCGCCGGGCACACTTTGTTGTAAAATAACGGCACCAAGAAATCATTACTGATTATGTATAAAAAGATTAGGCCGTTTATCTTTTTTCCGCTTCTTGCTCTATCGTCCTGTGCATCGAAACAGGATCTTCTTGTTATCGAAGATAATGTAAGGAAACTGAAAACCGAATCTGAAACCATTAAAACCCAGTCGGCTGTCTCTTATTCGGATGTCCAGCAGGTTCGGGATGATGTTTCACGGTTACAGGGCCGTATTGAAGAGGTTTCCCATACTAATAGTCAGACTTTTGGTCGGCTTGGTATGGAAGATTCTTTGCTGGTGCACAAGGTTGATGAGTTGGAGTTAAGATTGCAGAAAATTGAGAAGTATATTGCTTCTGCAAAGCGGGACACTCTTTCTGCTCCATCGCCTTTGCCTCCTGTTCCACTGACCGATGCGGCATTGATCCGTGACGGAGACGAAAAGCTCAATGCAAAAAACTATGCAGCAGCAAGGGAGAGTTTCAATGTACTGTTGCAGAGAAAGCCTCTGTCTGTTCGTGCTGATGAGGCTCAGTTTTCTATTGCGGAAAGCTATTTCGGCGAGAAATGGTATGAAAAAGCCATTCTTGAATACCAGGTAGTTATTTCGAAGTATGCCAAAAGCAGCAAACGTCCTGCGGCATTTTACAAGCAGGCGCTCTCTTTTGAGCTTATAGGAGACCGGGTCAATGCCAAAGCAAGGTTTGGGGATCTTGTCAACTTGTACCCCTCATCGCCGCAGGCTGCCTTGGCGAGCAAGAAATTACAGTAGGATTTGTTCTCATCAATAGCCCCGGTTATGCCGGGGTTATTTGTTGAAGGGAATAGATAACTTTGGCCTACTTGAAAAATTCATTCAAAGTATAGGTTCGCCGATCAATTTCAACACACAGTTGCTGCTGAAGTGAGTTGTAAAAGACAGGGATGTCCCTCATGGTCCACTTGATGCCGCGTTTATCAAAATCAATGACGTAGCGGTTTTCGTTGTCAACCATTTTTTGTTTGAGGTCAATGCCAATATCAGGCTGCGATGAGAGAACAAAAAGGTCAATTTCCCCGGAAATAATTTTATTGATCATCTCCTTGGTTGGTGACAATTTTCTGCGTCCGGAGGTGGGGATTATATGGACGTCAAGGTCACCCCACTCATCCCTTTTTGCCGAGGTGATATAATACTTTTCCGCTTTATGAGCCGCATTGCCTGACCATGGCCCTGAGGTACTGACCCTGACCTGATTCGTGCCGGTGTTTGGACGGCTGAGCTGAGGTTGCATTGTTTGCATGGTTAAAATTTGCAAATACAAAACACTCTGGTGTTCTGCCTTCAACAGGTTTTAAATTAGTAAAACCCTGTTAAATAAACAAAGGGATTCACTGCTGAATCCCTTTGTTCATGAAGACAAATTTTTCTTTATCGTCAGTTACTTCTTGTTGTCGTCGATGACTTCGTACTCAGCATTTTCAACGTTCCCGTCAGCACCGGTTTTTTTCGTTTTTTCTCCGCTTCCGCCCTGCGCTTCCGGTTCCGCCTGTGATGCATCTGGCCCTTGTGACTGATAGAGGTGAGAGGCAATCTCGCTCCACTCCTTGTTCACCTCTTCCATGGCACTCTTGAGAGACTCGACGGTTCCGTTTTTGTAGGCTTCCTTGAGTTTTTCAAGCGAACCTTCGAGCAGGGGACGCTTGTCGGCCGGTATTTTATCGCCGAGCTCCTTCAACTGTTTTTCAGTGCTGAAAATCAGAGAGTCTGCTACGTTCCTGGTGTCGATCTCCTCCTTGCGTTTCTGGTCTTCAGCCGCGTGGATCTTGGCATCGTCCTTCATTTTATTGATTTCAGCATCGGTAAGCTTGCTGCTTGACTCAATTCTTATGCTCTGCTCCTTTCCGATTGCTTTGTCTTTTGCTGAAACGTTAAGAATTCCGTTGGAATCAATATCAAAAGTAACCTCGATCTGGGGCATACCTCTTGGAGATGGGGGAATATCGCCAAGGTGAAAACGTCCCAGTGTTTTGTTGTCGGTGGCCATAGGGCGCTCTCCCTGCAACACATGAACTTCGACTGAGGTCTGGTTATCGCCTGCTGTTGAAAAGACCTCCTGTTTTCTTGTCGGAATGGTCGTGTTTGCGTCAATAAGCTTTGTCATCACGCCTCCAAGGGTCTCAATACCAAGGGAGAGGGGAGTGACATCAAGCAACAAAACGTCGGTGACATCGCCCTTGAGAACACCACCCTGGATTGCTGCACCTATGGCAACAACTTCATCCGGGTTGACACTTCTGTTGGGCTCTTTTCCGAAAAAGTCTTTGACAAGTGCCTGTACTTTCGGTATGCGTGTTGAGCCACCAACCAGTACCACTTCGTCAATCTCTTTCATCTCAACCTTGGAGTTCTTGATTGCACGGCGGCAAGGATCAAGAATTTTGTCGAACAGATCGGCACACAATGCCTCAAATTTGGCACGGGTAAGATTGATCACCAGATGTTTCGGACCTTCCTGTGTTGCGGTAATGAAGGGAAGGTTGATTTCTGTGTCAGTCCTTGAAGAGAGCTCAATTTTTGCTTTTTCTGCCGCCTCTTTCAAGCGCTGCAGGGTAATTGCATCTTTGCGAAGATCGATTCCCTCCTGTTTTTTGAACTCATCGGCAATGTAATCGATAATTTTCTGGTCAAAGTCATCGCCGCCGAGATGGGTATCGCCGTCGGTTGACTTAACCTCAAAAACGCCGTCACCAAGCTCAAGAATGGAAATATCAAATGTTCCGCCTCCAAGATCGAAGACCGCAACTTTTTCGCTCTCCTGCTTTCTGTCGAGACCGTAAGCGAGCGCTGCTGCTGTTGGTTCATTGATGATACGCTTGACTTCAAGCCCGGCAATACGGCCCGCATCTTTTGTGGCCTGCCGCTGGGCATCGTTGAAGTATGCCGGGACGGTGATAACCGCTTCGGTAACTTTTTCGCCAAGAAAGTCTTCAGCCGTCTGCTTCATTTTTTGCAAAATCATGGCCGAAACTTCCTGCGGCGAGTAGATCTTGTCGTTTATTTTTACCCGAGCCTCACCATTTTCGTTGATGATTTCATAGGGTGCAAGCTTTTTTTCGTTAGTGATTTCATCGTATTTGCGACCCATGAAACGCTTGATCGAAAAAATAGTATTCTTCGGATTGGTGATGGCCTGCCTTTTTGCAGCCTGCCCAACCAGGCGATCACCCGTTTTGGTTAAAGCGACAATTGAGGGTGTTGTACGGTTTCCCTCTGAATTCTCAATAACCGTTGGCTGCGATCCCTGCATGACCGAAACACAAGAGTTTGTGGTGCCAAGGTCAATGCCGATAATTTTACCCATAGTG
>CAILXB010000142.1 GCA_903838025.1 uncultured Chlorobiaceae bacterium | reverse complement strand
TACACCGTGCCGTTTCAGAGCATCATCATTGTCGAGTACCATGGTATCCATGCCGAGTACAATGACCTCCGGCTTCGTGATCTTGAGTCTCCAGATGAAGAGGTGCTGAAGCAGTCGCCGAAACAGGAATCCACGCACATACGAAAACTTGCTGAACAATCGTTTGATCGTATGAGACGAAGCCAGATTGCTGCTGCCAATTACTCCAGCATAACTTTCATCTGCCTTCAGATGATCAAACCAAGTGATGTGGCGACTGGTGCCGTCCATGAAAAAACAGAACAACTGAACAAACAACTCCGTGATGGCAAGACCTTTGTTGTTTTTGCGCATTGAGCCAAACCATCGCTCAATCAGAGGCAGAATCTGGATGTTACGAATATATGCTTCAAAAAGGGCCAATCCAGCTCTGCAGGTCAAGCGTTCATCAGTTGGAAGAATTGAACTTATTTTCTGTTCCTTTTTATCCCGAAACCCTGTATCTTTTGCCATGAAGCTCTCTACCTATCTGGTTGTGTTATATTGTGTGGTAATTTCGACGTTACCCATTTCAATATAACACGTTACCCTTTAAGTGGAGGGCTTTTTTATCCCTGATCGCTCAGGGTAGGTTTAGATATAAAGTATAATAATTGCATAAAATGGGAGGAGCCAACGAGTCGCTCCTCCCTCACCAATTTCCATTGGTCTGCAATATGAGCAACCCCATATCTGTTAGCAAAATAAATATAATATTTCCAATACCTCTCTAATTTTCAAATTTCCTGTAAGTATCATTCTCCTTTCATAGGTTCGCTTGCCATAGTCTCTCGACTTGCGTGCAACTCCTTTATCTATGCACCATATCCCACCAAAAGGTGTATAAAGCCAGCTATTCTGGCATGCTTTATACACCTTTGAGGTGCATAATATTTTTTACAAATTGTCAAAGGGACTGGGAATTTTCAGTAAACTCTGTTCGCATACGTAGGTATAGATAGTTCTTGTATGTAACGTAGGTCCGTTCATGCTTCCAATGAATGAGTTACATAAGAGTGCCGTAAAAAAAATAACGCGTTACTGGTTTTTTGATTTTGGCATGATCGAGTGCATGTTTTAATACTTTTTGCAAACTGGTGCCAACTTTTTAAGTTGTAAAGTACAGATATATTTCAAAATATTTATCTTTAATTATTCGCCATAAAAGTTGCTCTGGATTTTGATGGTGGCATCATCAGCATGCCGACCAAGGTCGTTTGCCTGAGACCGGCCTTGATTTAGCCAGTCAACCGACGTTCAGCAGGTTGGAAAACATGATTACCCGTCGTGCTCTCTATCGGATTGCAGAGGGTTTTGTGGATCATTTTCTCGCTTCGTATGTCGAGCCTCCCGAGGCCATTGTCCTGGATTTTGACGATACGGAGAATGTCGTGCACGGCCATCAGCAACTGGCTCTGTTCAGCGGTTATTATCAGGAGACTTGTTATCAGCCTCTGCATGTGTATGAAGGTTTTTCTGGCAAACTGATCACCACGATACTGCGCCCCGGCAAGCGCCCAGGAGGCCGGGAG
>CAILXB010000141.1 GCA_903838025.1 uncultured Chlorobiaceae bacterium | reverse complement strand
CAGTTTGATCCGTTGAGCGTTGTCCTCACTGGTAACATGTTCACCTACAAGACGATTTCAAAGGATGCGGCTGGAGTGCAGGTGGCAAATCCACAGTACGCATTTGACGTGCCGGCTACCGTCGCCCTCTTTTGGGGTGCAACCATTGGTGACAATATCTCCATTTTTGGTGAGCTTGGTACCTTCGGATCCGCGCCAGGGACAGGATCTGCGGCTACAGAAGAAAGTTGCAATGTAAGAGCGGTATACCAGTTCTCTCCTGGCTTTAACCTTGCTCTGGGTAACAACTTCACCAACGCTTCATGGAATGGTGTGAGTGGTGGCGGTGTTGTCAACGTCTCCGGTGTCCTTCCTGCTCCGAGTACCTATGCTGAGTTGAACTTCACCAGAGGTGAGACCGGTGGTTATTCTATCGTTGCGGGTGGAAGCATGGGCGCAAAGGCTTCGGCTATCATTGCAACCCAGAACAGGCTTGATGATATCCTCTACCTTCGTGGCAAGGTAAAGCTCTTCGGTGCAGGTCTTCTCAGCGGTGCCAATGGAGAATTTGGCAACCAGTACAATGGCCTTGACAATCAGGTTACACTTGGTGCAGGTCTCTCTTATGCCAGGAAAAACTACAACGTGGCTACAGCTCCAATCGGTTTTGCCACGACTTATACTGGCGAGACTCTGGTCTACGGCGGCGATGTACAGGGTGTCTATGATGACTTCCTGGTTGGCGTAGCAGCCAGTCATGACAAGGACCTGAAGCTGAACAACATCAAGGTTGAGGCTGGGTACTTCATCTATCCATGGCTTTTTGCAAAGGTTGCCTATGCTGACGTATCGAATGCAGCTCTTTTGAATACCGCGTCCTCCTATGATATTCATCAGCCGACGATTGCTCCTTCTCTGGCTTGGTATATTGCTCCGAACATCTCTCTTACCACGACGGCCACTATTTACACAAAGGACAGGAAGGTAACTGCGACCGGCAATACCAACCAGAATCAGGTTGTTGTTGCTGTCAGGGCTGGTTTCTGATCACTTGTTGACTTGGCTCTCCTGAAGTACTTGGGATAGCCTGTTTTTGAAAAAGAGGCATGTTCATTTTTTATGGACATGCCTCTTTTTTTTACTCTCAATATCCTCTCTATCAGCTTAACTCTTGCTTTTTAAGTGAATTTTAAGCGTCAGCTAATAGTCTATTAAGGTTTTATGTTGTAAAATGAGAGTTGAAAAGAACTTTCGGCTGGTGGATGCTGCGCTTGTGGGCACATCGCGAAAAAGGGTTTTCTCTGCTACCTTTCCTAATCAAAAACCTACAAACTATGGTGACTTTTCAGAGGAAAACGTTCAGGACGCTTCTTTTTGCCTCCCTTTTGTATTTGAGTTGCAATGGCACCTCTTATGCGCTTGAGGTCGGCAGCAAAGCGCCCGATTTCAGCCTGCCGGGAGCGCAGGGTACGGTGGAGCTTTCGGGCGCTGCCGGTTCGGTTGTTTATGTCGATTTCTGGGCGTCGTGGTGCGGCCCCTGCAAGCAGTCGTTTGGATGGATGAACACCATGCAGGAGAAGTACAGAGAGAAGGGGTTGAAGATTATCGGGATCAATCTTGATGGTAAAAGCGAGGATGCCCGGAAGTTTTTGGCGCAGACTCCGGCCCACTTTACTGTCGCTTTTGACTCTAAAGGTGTGACACCCCAGAGTTACGGAGTAAAGGGTATGCCTACCAGTTTTCTTGTGGGCAGGGATGGCAAAATTATTTTTCAGCACCTGGGGTTTAAAGAGGCTGATAGCGAAAAACTTGAACAAGAGATCAACGCAGCATTGGAGGCAAAAAAATGATGAAAAAAAACCAGCTTCAAAAATCGCTTCAGGCTCTTTTGCTGTTGCTTGCTCTTGGCTTGTCGGCCTGTTCGATGGGTACGGCAGTCCAGCCATGGGAAAAAGGGACTTTGGCAAGACCTGAAATGACCTTTGGTGGCGATAAGCTCGACACTGGTTACACCGAGCATATCTACAGCAGTACAGAGGCCGCGTCCGGCGGTGCCGGTGTTGGCGGCGGTGGCTGCGGATGCAATTAACCTGAATTTTAACTTACCCCCACTATGAGATTAAAGAGTAAAAAAAGGTCAACCCTTCTTGGGACTGCTCTCGCCACTGCGGCCATGATGCTGCCCTCTGTGCAGTTTGCTTCTGCAGATGTGGCGCCGGAGCGAGGCATTATCAGTTTTAAATATCTTAATTATTCGGAGCGTCAGGGCGCGTTGGGCAGCTCCTCCTCCTCTTCAGGCTCTGTAAGTGAGAGTAAAGAGGTTGAGGACAAAATTGAGAAGGAGTCTGGTAGTAAAAAAGAAAACGCTGTATGGGTCGATCTTGTTTCCGGAGCCTCCACTTTGACAACAGCAACGCCATCTGTTGTTACGCCCTCTTCCGTCTCTTCGACTACAGGGTCATCTGCCCAGGATCGCATCAGTGTCAATGCCTATTCGATTATGGCGATGGCGCCGATTGCCGGAAAGTGGTCTATTGCAACCACCTATATCCATGATTCGGTTTCAGGTGCATCTCCGACCTACCACACGTCTGGCCTGACCCACATGAAAGACACCCGCGACGTTGCTGACGTACAGCTTACCCATTATTTTTCAAGTGGTAATGTTGCTGTGGGAACGAGTTACTCAAAGGAGTCCGACTATCTCTCAAAAAGTTACTCTTTGCAGGGCAGCCTCTCTACCGAGGATAAAAATACCACCTTTACGCTTGGCGGTAGTATTACCAATGATACGATTACACCCAAGACGCAGCCGAATGTCACCTCCAAAAAAGATATTAATGCAGCGTTGTTCGGCGTAACAAGGGTGCTGTCGAAGAATGACATCGTTCAGCTTAACATAGGGTACAGTAAAGGAGAGGGTTACTACTCGGATCCTTACAAATACTATGACAACAGGCCAGGCAAGCGTAATAATACGACGGTCATGGGGAAGTGGAATCACCATTTCGACGGTTCTGACGGGACGTCACGCACCTCCTACCGTTACTATACCGACACCTTCGGTATACGTGCACACACCCTTGAGGGTGAGTACGTGCAGCCGCTGAAGCATGGCTGGACTGTTGCGCCTCTTTTGCGCATCTACACTCAAACGGAGGCCGATTTCTACGTTGCTACCAGTGCCGCTGAAAAAGCTAATCCGTCGGTTGTGACTACTCCGTCTGCCAGCGCAGTCTACTATAGTGAGGATCAGCGACTTTCAGCGTTTGGGGCTCTGACAGTAGGGTTGAAAGTGAGCAAACAGTTGAATCCAGACTGGCTGGTTGATGTAAAGGTCGAGATGTATGAGCAGCGGAGTGATTGGGCTTTGAGCGGTCATGCCGACACTGCACTTGCATCGTTTTCTGCGAGAAGTATTCAACTGGGCATCTCCAGAGAGTTTTAGCTTAGGATGAGGACTCTGTTTTCACTTCGCTTGGTAATAATTCGGGCTATCTTGTTCTACCGGGCGAAGTGAACCTCTTCAGAGTGTTTGCTGCCAGCAAGAGTTTTTCTAAACAGTAAATGGGGGAAAAAGTGAAAGCTTCGATATGCAAAGTTGTTGTGTGTGCTGTGTCTCTGCACTTTTTTGGTGCAGGCACTCTTGGTGCAGCCACGGCCGATCAGAAGAGCTCTTTTGAGATTGCACCTTCCTTGTTGCACCTCACCTATAAGGAACCGGGATATATGCAGAACGCAGGTGTTCTGTATGGGGTTTCGGCTGCGTACTCTCTGCATGGGCGTGTTTTTGGTCTTTTCGATAAGTTCAGAACTGAAGCTGATGCTGCATGGGGCTCGGTTGACTATACCTCTTCACGTACGGGCACGATGCAGACCGTTCCTGATTCTTTTTTTGAAACAAGAGTTCTGTTTGGCCAAAACATTGTAGAAAAAGACTCAGTTGTTATTGTACAATATTTGGGGTTTGGGTATCGGAGATTGACTGATAATTCTTATGGAATGACATCAACAACGGGAAGCTTAGGGTACGACAGGCAGTCAAATTACTATTACTCTCCCGTCGGTGTTGAAATATCGACCAGTTTAAAGGATGGATGGACTCTTGATGGTTCCTTTGAGTATGATTATTTGTGGTCTGGAACCCAGATGACTTCTCATTACACCCCTTTTGCTCCGTTTACGAATCATCAGAGTGGTGGATATGGCTTGAGAGCATCGGTTAAAGTCAGCAAAAATATTGGCAAGGGTACCTTTCTTTCAGTTGAGCCGTTTGTCAGATATTGGAATATTAACACTTCAGAACTGGCAAGGGATAAGGAAACTTCCGCGCTGGTTGTTAATGGTTCAAGCGGTATTATTGAGCCTCAAAACAACTCCACAGAGTATGGTCTCAGGGTAGGGCTTGAGTTTTGATTCATCAACCCGTCGGGATACTGCTTTCTGTTTGAACACGTTGACGCAATAATGGCCGATGGCTCTTCGGCTTATCACCTGTCCGGGTTTCCCGTAAAAAATGGTGCTTAGGCTGCTGCGTTCGGCAGGGTAGTCTGATGGTTGAAAGCGGTCTAAAATAAGTAACAGGATTAAAATTATAGCCACATGGATACTTTTTGTTTTGGGTTTCAGGCCATGGGGAGCGGGTGTGAGGTGGTACTTGTTTCCACAAGCAATACAGAGGCTCAGTCGATTGCCGCACTTGCCATAGAGGAGGTGTCGAGAATAGAGCGAAAGTACTCCCGTTATCGGTCGGAGAGCATCGTTTCGAGAATCAATGCAGTTGCCGGAGTTGAAGGTGTGAAGTGCGATGATGAGACCCTTGCTCTTTTTAAGTATGCTGATATTCTTTATTCGAGTAGTGGTGGGCTTTTTGATATCACGGCTGGTGTTTTGAGGCGGGCTTGGGATTTCAGAAGTGGTGTTGTGCCTGACGAGGAAACGTTGGCTCCGATTCTGGCTTTGATTGGCTGGAAGCGTGTTGAACGTCATGGTAAGGAAGTTCGGCTGCCTCTGGCAGGTATGGAGTTTGATTTTGGCGGGTTTGGCAAAGAGTATGCGGCTGACCGGGCGGCCTCGATTATGCACGGTAAAGGGGTGAGGCATGGATATGTCAACCTTGCTGGTGATATAAGGGTTATAGGCCCTAAACCAGACGGTAGCCCATGGATGATCGGGATTCAGGATCCCCGCAACAGGGAGCGTACGATTGCCTCTCTGCCTCTTTTTACCGGGGCTTTGGCGACAAGCGGGGATTATGAGCGTTATTTTGAAGTTGATGGCAGACGGTACTGCCACATCATCCATCCTCGTTCCGGTTATCCGGTAGCACATTGGAGATCAGTAACGGTTATAGCTCCTTTAGCGGTCACCGCAGGGAGTCATACGACCATAGCAATGTTAAAAGAGGCTGATGGACTCGGGTTTTTGCAGGAGTCAGGGTTTGGGTATTTCGCGGTCGATCGGCTTGGTCAAATCTATCACAAGGATGTATAGCGCGATTTTAAAAAAAATATTTCAATAACCTTTTTTGTAAAATTTTTATGCATAGGCCATCCCCACGGTTTGCGGTCATTGTGACCGGTATTGTTTTGGCCCTTTTTTTCAGGGTGAGTACACTGTTTGCCGCAGAATTTCTTGACCCTGAACAGGCTTTCAAGCTTAAGGCCAATGTGACCAGCCAGAATTCAGTAACCCTGCATTGGGAAATAGCGAAAGGCTATAAACTTTATCGCGACAAGATTACTGTCGGCGTCAAAAGTGGAAAGGCTCCTTTTAAGGTACCTGTGCTCCCAAAAGGCATTACCATTACTGATTTAACAACCAACGAAAAGATCGATATCTATCACGACAGGCTTACGGTCGTACTTCCCATTACCAAGGGGGCAGCTCCCTTTACGTTGATAGTCGGATACCAGGGGTGTGCAGAGGACGGACTCTGTTATGCGCCTATCACGAAGAGCTTTACGTTTAATCTTCAGCCGTCGGCCGTCAGCCGTCAGTCGTCAGTCATCAGTTCTCCGTCGTCAGTTATCAGTTCTCCGTCGTCAGTTATCAGTCGTCAGCCAGTTGCAGCACATGCAGAGGCTTCACCTCTTGTTAAAGAGAGCAAAACGGATGGAGATCTCTCTCTGGCAACAGCCACTCTTGCAGGGGGAAGTTTATGGAAAATCTCCCTTGCCTTTCTTGCATTCGGTCTGCTTCTGTCGTTTACCCCTTGCGTTTTGCCGATGGTTCCGATTCTCTCTTCGATCATTGTGGGCGAGGGTGTTGTTACCCGTCGTCGTAGTTTTTTGATGGCGCTCGCCTATTGCCTTGGGATGGCGTTAGTCTATACCTCACTTGGTGTTGCTGCCGGTCTTGCGGGTGAAGGGCTGGCTGGAGCCCTGCAAAAACCATGGGTTCTGGTACTCTTTGCGTTGCTGCTTCTGCTGCTCTCACTTTCCATGTTCGATGTTTATCAGTTGCAGTTGCCAACTTCCCTGCAAAGCAAGTTGGGCAAGGCTTCCGGTGGTTTGAAGCGTGGTCGTTTTGCCGGGGTCTTTTTTATGGGAGCCCTGTCGGCGCTTATTGTGGGTCCATGTGTTGCTGCGCCGCTTGCCGGAACCCTGGTCTATATCAGCCAGACGCGTGACGTACTTCTTGGTGGTCTTGCCCTCTTTTCGATGGCTATGGGGATGAGTCTGCCGCTGCTGCTTGTCGGGCTTTCAGCAGGTAGTTTGCTGCCCAAGGCTGGAGCCTGGATGATTGGTGTGAAGTATGTGTTTGGGCTTCTGTTGATAGCCGTTGCTATCTGGATGGTTTCGCCAATTCTTTCAGCTCCTGCAATGATGCTTTTTTGGGGTGCCTTCGCCATTCTCTGCTCGGTTTTTCTTGGCGTTTTTGATACGTCAACGGCCAAACCAACCATTGCGCTTCGTTTTGGCAAAACCCTTGGTTTGGTTCTTTTTGTTGCCGGGTTACTTGAGCTTGTGGGGGCTGCGGCGGGTGGTACCAATGTGTTTGAGCCGCTTTCGACGGTTCGCGGGGCATCGACAGTCAGCCAGGGAGAGGAGAAGGGAGTCCATTTTACCCGTATCCGGACAGTAGCCGAGCTCGACCAGGCGTTAGTTTCCGCAAAAAAACCGGTCATGCTCGATTTTTATGCCGACTGGTGTGTTGCCTGTAAGGAGATGGATCGCTTTACCTTTCATGACCCCAAGGTGATTGAGCAACTTGGGGGGCTGACGCTGCTGCAGGTCGATGTGACCGCCAACAGTGAGGATGATCGTGCACTCATGAAGCGTTTCGGCCTCTTCGGCCCTCCAGGAATGATCTTTTTTGACACGACAGGAAAAGAGATTGCTGGAAGCCGGGTCGTGGGCGTTCTTGAAGCTCGTGCTTTTTTTGACCATGTCAGCAAGCTTGTAACGGGCAAGTAGGATCGGTTGGTGGTCAAGGCAGGCTGCCACATGGAACTGTGGCCACCCTTACTCCTCTCTTTTACAAGACGGAAGTACTTTCCTGGTATGCCTCAATGCGGACATTGGCAACTCCACTTCCGACAAGCCCGATCACTCTGGCTGCCGCTTGCGAAACATCGATGATTCTTCCGTGCCGGAAAGGGCCCCGGTCGTTAATGCGTACCATAACAGTTTTCCCGTTTTCAAGATTGATAACCTTGACCGTGGTACCGAAAGGAAGGGTGCGGTGTGCGGCCGTGAAGTGGCTGAGGCTGAAGTATTCGCCGTTGGCTGTTTTTCTGCCCTGAAACTTTCCAGCGTAGTATGAGGCTTTGCCTTCGGCGACAAGAGCGCTGGTCGCCGGAAGCATTGCTTGTGCGCCTGTTGACGAAGCTGGATTTGCTCCGCTATTTTCGGGAAACCACTGCATGCCTGACGTGGCAGGATTGGGGAGTTCCGTACTCTCTTCTGCGTGAAGGCTACCCTGGTTCAGTGTGGCACAGAGCGTTATTGCAAAGAGTGTCCGAAGTACTGTTCCGGGCAGCGACAGGTTTTTTTTTGTCATAATACAAAAAAAGGTTACGAGCGTTTTGTGAAACGTTGTTATCTCGACTCTTTCTGGAAAAGTCGTTGATCTTGTATTTTTGATAATCAGCCAGCGATAAAAGCTGACTTGCCTGAACTGAGTGCTTCGAGTTTTACCCGCGCTGTACCGGCTTGTGTAAGCCCGATCTCTTTTGCTGCGCCTCTCGATAAGTCGATGATTCTTCCTTTAACAAATGGACCCCGGTCGTTGATGCGCACAATGACATCTTTTCCGTTTCGCAGATTGGTCACTCTTACCCAGGTACCGAAAGGCAGGAATGGGTGAGCTGCGGTCAGCTTTTCACGGTTAAAGGTTTCACCGCTTGCTGTTTTGCGGCCGTGAAACTGGTCGGCGTAAAAGGATGCTCTGCCTTCGGTTACGCGAGCTTTTTTGTGTGTACGAGGGAGCGCTCTCGTAAGGAGAGTGGGGCGTAAAGCAGCCTCGGCTGAGCTGTACAGCGGGTTATAGGGTGTAGCGATTCCTGAAAAATGCGGATTGGGATGGCTTGCTCCGAGGGCAATGGTGATCAGGATTGCAACAAATGACAAGGAAAAAAATTGTTTTTCATGCTTCATGCGCTCATGGTTTAAATCCGCTGTTCTCTAACGGGCATTTATGCAGGGAACAGGTAAAAATGAATTAAAATCACTACGGCTATTCAATGTTGTTACGTGACCCAATATAGAGAAAATATGTTAAAGCAAGAAATATCTGCCGGAGCGCTTGCCTGCAAAGGGTTTAAAGCCCTTTATTGATGTGTTTTTTTTGAAATAGGACTCTTTTTTGTCGTTTAATCAGGCTCTTTTCTTGTTTGTTCTTTTAAGCGAGGCGCCTCCTTTTTTAATTCTTTTTTATGAATAAGTATTCATTTCGCCTTGCCGGAGACCTCTCCGTGACCTTCTTTTTACCAACACACTACCCTCTTTTTGTGAAGCAGCGCGCCGAGTTGTCGTTGTCGCTGGTTTCTTCGATTTAGAACTTATTGTCTTATATTGACAGGTGAAATTTTCTGGTCAGTGTGTGACAATTTTTTTGTTCAATACGGTTTTTATTTTTCCTTCGTTGATTATGTCAAAAATATCGGAAGCGCCTGATTCAGGGCACCAATCGGGACAAGGGGGCATGAAACGGCTTGCCGGTCTCTCTCTTGCCGCTCTTGGGGTGGTGTTTGGCGATATCGGTACCAGTCCTCTTTATGCTGTTCGGGAGTGTTTTCATGGTGAGTATGGCATCCCCATCACACAGGGAAATGTTCTTGGTGTTCTCTCTCTGCTTGTCTGGGCCCTTCTCTTGATTGTCAGCCTGAAATATCTGACGTTTATCATGAAAGCTGACAACGATGGGGAGGGCGGTATTCTTGCTCTTACGGCCTTGATTATTACGCAAAGCAAGAAAAAAGGTTATGAGCGATGGTTTCTGGTGGTTATCGGCTTGTTTGGAGCCGCATTGCTTTATGGCGACGGTATGATTACTCCTGCCATTTCGGTTCTCAGTGCGGTTGAGGGTATGCAGATCATCGCTCCTGCATTCAAGGATCTTGTCATACCGGCCACCATTCTGGTTCTTGTTGGTCTTTTTTTCTTTCAGCATCATGGCACAGCAAGGGTTGGTGCTCTGTTTGGCCCGATTATTTTTATCTGGTTTGTGGTTATCGGTTTACTTGGTCTTGTTGAAATTATTCGATTTCCGCAGATTTTGCAGGCGATTTTGCCCTGGTATGGCCTCTCTTTTCTTTTAAGCAATCACCTTCAGGGTTTTATGGTTCTGGGGGCGGTTTTCCTCTCTGTTACGGGTGCTGAGGCGCTCTATGCCGATATGGGCCATTTCGGAAAAAAGCCTATACGGTTGACCTGGGTTTTGCTGGTGCTGCCTGCATTGCTTTTGAATTATTTCGGGCAGGGTGCGCTGCTGCTTGGTTCTCCCGAGCTGTCTCATAATCCGTTTTATGCTCTTGTACCCTCCTGGGCAATGATTCCGATGGTGATTCTTTCGACCCTGGCAACGATTATTGCATCACAGGCGCTTATTACCGGAGTGTATTCGCTGACCCAGCAGGCAATCCAGCTTGGCTACCTGCCCCGTTTGACCGTAACGCATACTTCGGCCAAGCATATCGGGCAAATTTATGTGCCTGCGGCTAACTGGGCGTTGATGATAGCAACCATCACGCTGGTTGCCGGTTTCGGTTCGTCAAGCAAGCTTGCTGCCGCTTATGGTGTTGCGGTAACAGCAACCATGCTGATTTCGACGATCCTTTTTTATTATGTTGCACGTGATCTCTGGCAGTGGAACAAGATTGCCCTCAATCTGTTGATCAGCTTTTTTGCTATCATTGATCTCTCCTTTTTCGGAGCAAGTATAACCAAGCTTTTCCAGGGAGCATGGTTTCCTTTGGCAATTGGCCTTGTGGTCTTTACTCTTATGCTGACCTGGAAGCAGGGACGCAGCCTTCTGTTGCAGCAGTTGCAGGATCGCACACTGACGATTGAAGAGTTTCTGCAGAGTCTTTCATTACAGCAGCCCTACCGGGTGAATGGCCAGGCGGTCTATCTGACGGCGAATCCTGACGTCGTTCCTGTTTCCATGCTTCATAACTTGCGCCATAACAAGGTTATGCATTCGGAGGTGGCTCTTTTTCATTTCAGCACGGAGCGGGTGCCGAGGGTTCCCAACAGTCAGAAGGTAGAGGTGACCAAACTTGGTGATGGCTTTTTTAAGGTTGTTGCCCGGTACGGATTTCTGGAATATCCCAATATTCGCCAGGTCATAGCCCTTGCAAATCATCAGGGGCTCCATTTCAGGCCGGAGGCAATCAGCTTTTTCCTGAGTCGGGAGAAAATTGTTACCGGGTTGAAGTCGAAAATGGTGTTGTGGCGTAAAAAACTTTTTGCATTGATGTCTCGTAATGCTCTCAGCGCAACGGCCTATTATGATCTTCCTTCTGGTCAGGTGATTGAGATCGGGGTTCTGGTACAGATATGAGTGATAGTGCAGTTGCAGTGAGCTTAAGTAGCCGAGAGGTGAGGGGATGATTGACCTTTTGCAGCAGATTGTTCATAATCCGCTTTCATCATTGCTTGTTATTGGCAATCTGATTATGATCGAAAGCCTTCTTTCTGTCGATAATGCGGCGGTGCTGGCTACCATGGTCATGGATTTACCGCCGAAACAACGGGCGTCTGCATTAAAGTACGGTATAATAGGCGCTTATTTCTTTCGTGGAATATGCCTCTTTTTTGCCTCCTTTCTGGTGCAAATCTGGTGGCTGAAGCCGATTGGTGGTCTTTATCTGCTCTACCTTGTATGGGGATGGCTGAAGGGTCGAAAGACGCCTCAAAAGGAGGACGATTATTTCGACAAGCAGAGTAACTGGCTGTATCAGTCGCTTTCTGGTACGTTAGGGACTTTCTGGTCGACCGTTTTTCTTATCGAAATGATGGATCTCGCTTTTTCGATAGACAATATTTTTGCAGCGGTGGCTTTTACCGACAATCTGGTGCTGATTTGCGTTGGGGTTTTTATTGGAATTCTTGCAATGCGTTTTGTTGCTCAGGGGTTTGTAGGGCTGATGGAGCGTTATCCGTTTCTTGAAACTTGCGCATTTCTGGTCATCGGGTTGCTTGGGCTTAAGCTGTCACTCTCGGCGGTGGAGCATTTTTATCCTGAAATTGCTTTTATCAGGTTTATGGAAGGTACCAACGGCGATATTCTTACCTCTGGAGTGACGGTTGCTATATTTGTTGTTCCTGTGCTTGCAAGTGTGTTGGTTAACATTTCACGAAAAGGGCGCTGTTGATGTGGCAGGAAATAAGGGAGCAGACAGCGACGCAAGACTTTATGTTTTGCAAAACAGTTATACTTGTATTATATAGCTTTGCATGATAGCTTGGTGCTTGTGAATTCATGAGGGATAGTTTTTTCATTGAATATCATTGTTAATGATCAACGAACTGCACTTTTTTATGCCGTCAAATACCGGGTTCAGTCAAAGGCTCAGGGAGTATATCTTGCAAAAGCATGGTTCAATCAACTCGTTTTGCAAAACCGTCGGGATAAAATATCCTGCACAGATGACTCCTTATCTTCAGGGAAAGTGCCGCCCCGGCAAAAAAATGCTTGAGAGGCTCAGAAATGACGGGGCGGATATACAGTGGTTGCAGAGTGGTCAGTTGAAAGATTCGCCATTGGCTTCGCTTGGTAATGCCATGGCCTTTTCCCGCTCCCGTATGGATATCGACAACTTGTTTCGCCAGGTGCATCTGAATGTTGATAGTGGTGCAGAGAGGTACAAGCCGGTCATTGAGGCTTATGCATTTATTGACCCTTCGGAGCACTTCGTTGATATGACGGGATCGCTGGAAACTTTTTTGGGGTATGAACCCAATGCGTTGTCTGGGGCAAGACTGGATGTTTTGATTCATCCTGATGATTATGCGCTTGTGAAAGGTACGCTACTGCGACAACGGCAGGAGGATGATATTGTAACCTTCCATTCAAGATTTAAAGATGGTCAAGGTATCTATATGGCTGTAGAGTGGTGCCTCTATATAAAATGTCGGCCAATGTCTGACTTGAGAGAGTATACCTTGATTTTGAGAAAGCCCGGCAGTTAGCTGCTTTGCATTGATTAACAAAAGTTATCAGACATCAGTTATCAGACAACTGACCACTGACAACTAATAATACCCGGTCATGCAACCGGAAAGGGGAGGGGTTGATGCGGTTCAGAGTCGGAGACAAGATTATTTATCACAAGCCGAAAAGCTCATTTCATCCGGGTCCGAGAGCCAAGCAGGTTTATCCTCTTGAGCATGGGGAGGCCTATCATTATGTGGTCGACAAGTTCTGGACAGTTGACAAGGTCAATGATGATGGAACCCTTGATGTGGTTACCAGAACAGGCAAAAAAAACAAGCTTCAAGCAAGCGACCCTAACATCACCAAAGCCCATCTTTTTCAGCATCTTCTTTATCGCAAGCGCTTTATATGTTTGACCGAAGCGTTATGATCGGCACGGCTTCTGTGCCGGGCCGTAAAGCGTGGCGTGAACTGCAAAACTATCATTCAAAGAGGGTTATTCTTGTTTTATCTCCCTGAATTTGGCGCCTTTAAGGGTTGCCCAACTTGATGTGGCCTGTTTTCCTGACGGCAGTGTGGTGCGTGACGAGAAGGTTGCATTGTTGAAATTGGCATCTGTGATGTTGGCATCTTTCAGGTTTGTACCCTCAAGATTTGCCCCTTCAAGATCAGCTTCAAAGAGGGAGGCTTTTTCAAGATTTGCATTGCTCAGGTTTGCGTCGGCAAGTGTGGCCCGGTACAGAAGAGCATTGGAGAGGTTGCTTTTGCTGAGATCTGCGCCTTTGAGAAAAGCTCGATCGAGGTTTGCGCCCTGAAGGTTTGCTCCTTGCAGATGAGCCAATTTCAGGTCGGCTCTATGGAAGTTTGCGTTGTGGAGGTCAGCTCCTGCCATCACTGCATTGTTGAGCGAGCCATTTTCAAAATTTGATTTACCGGAAATCCTCGATTGCTTTTTTCTGTCGCTTCTGGGTTTTTCGGAGACTCTCTCGTTGAGGGTAGCGCTGCTCTTTTCATGCCCCGAAGCTCCTGCAGAAAGGGGAGGAGCATAGGTTATTGGTGCGCTTTCTCCTTCATTGACAAATTGTGCATTGTGCAGAGTACTCCATTGAGAGGTAGCTTTTTCACCTGATGGCAGGATGGTGTTGTTTGAAAGCTTTGCTCCGTCGAGATTGACCTGTTGAAGAAAATGCGCTCCCAACAGGTTGGCACCACATAAGTTGGCGCCAGTAAAATTTGCTTCAAAAAGAGTGGCGTTGGCCAGGTTTGCTCTGGAAAAGTCGGTATTTTCGGCCATGACCCATCGAAGATTGGCTTCTTGAAGGTTTGCGCCTGTGAACTTTGCTCCTTTCATGAATGATCCATTAAGATTTGCCTTGACAAGGCAGGCACCCGAGAGGTCACTCATTTTGAGGTTGGCCTTTTTTATCAACGCCATTGTAAGGTTTGCTTCTTTCAGGTCAGCCCGGTCGAGTGTGGAGCCGCTGAGCTCCGCATTGATTAAAACCGTTTTACTGAGGTTCGCTCCGGTAAGGCTGGCATCTTCAAGTTCTGCCTCTTCGAGGTCAAACGTCTCTTCGGGTCTGGCAACGCGCATGGAATTCCATTCTGAAATACTTTTTTTCAGTGTGCTGAGCGCTTCTGGATCGTATGCGAAGGCCGTCTGGCAGGTTGAGAGTGCTAAACCAAGAAAGAGTGTGATGACTTTGTGCTTAATCGGTTTCATGACATTGTTAGATGATTGTTGACCCGTAAGCTCTGTTTTTTTTCACTCAGCAGAGTTCCACTTGCAAAAAGTAATGAAAATTAAGCTCTGTAAAGAAAATTTATTGTGCCTGGAAATGGTTTGTATGGTAATATGTTATAAAAAAATAAGTTGGGTTTAATTTTCCGGGGAGTATATGATGGAGAGTCGAGGGGTCTATAGTGGAAAGGTTCTTGTGGTCGGTGCGACGGGAAGGACGGGTCAGTGGGTGGTGAAGCGTTTGCTTCACTACGGTATAGCGGTAAGGGTACTCTCGAGGCAGGCCGAAAAGGCGCTCTCTCTTTTTGGTGAGAGCGTTGAAATTGTGACTGGCAGGATACAAAGCAGAGAGGATATTGCCCGTGCAGTCAAGGGGTGTGATGCGGTTCTTTCGGCACTTGGTTCCAGCTCATATTCAGGAGAGTCTTCTCCAACTGAAGTTGATCGGGATGGGGTGAAGAGGCTTGTTGATGAGGCCGCTAAATCGGGGGTGAAGCATTTCGGGCTCGTTAGCTCACTCGGGGTTACACGGTGGTATCATCCTTTGAATCTTTTTAGCGCTGTATTGCTGAAAAAATGGGACGCTGAGGAGCATCTTCGGAAGGTGTTTGCGCCGCCAGCACTCTCTTGTACCATTGTCAGACCCGGCGGGTTGAAGGATGGCGAGCCTTTGCTCCACAAGCTTCATGTTGAAAGTGGTGACAGGTTGTGGAGCGGCTGGATCAACCGATCGGATGTCGCAGAGCTTCTCGTGCTCTCTCTCTGGGTTGAAAAGGCTAAAAATAAAACCTTTGAAGTGGTCAATGATTGTGAAGAGGTGCAGTCTACTCTTGAACACTGCTATGACTTGCTTCCAGAGTAGAGTGTTCAGCACCCGCACGTTGGCAATTTTCGTTACAGATTTTCAACGGCATGGATCAGTTCCTGGCCGCTGAAGGGTTTTTTCAGGGTGGTGTTTGCTCCGAGGGCATCGGCTATGACGAGGTAGTTTTCGGGGCTCACTTTTCCACCACCTGAAATTGCGATGATTTTTATTGCCGGGAACTGTTGCCGGACTTCGATAATAGTTTCAATTCCCTCCTTTTCGGGCATGATGAGGTCGGTAATCATTACGGAAATGTCGCGGTGCTCTTGTAGAAGCAGGAGGCCGATTTTGCCGTTTTCAGCTTCTATAACACTGTATTTTTTTCTTTGCAGTGTCATGCTGATAAATTTTCTGACGGCTGCGTCATCGTCAATAACAAGAATTTTCATAAGAGTAGCTGGTTATGCCTGGGTTTCAAAAATTACTTCGTTGATTGCTGTTGCCATTTGTGTCATGGTTACCGGTTTTTTCAGTAATTGGCAGATACCATACTCCCCGGAAAAAGAGGTGGGCTCAAGATCTTTTTCGTAGCCAGTCATCAAAATGACTGGCAGTTGAGGAGCCGATTTGTGCATCTCTTCGGCAAGTTCAATGCCGGTCATTTCAGGCATGGTCAGGTCGGTGATGAGAAGGTCGAAGCGCTCGGGGTTTTGCTGGAACAGTTCAAGAGCTTGTCGGGGTGAGCTCAGTGCCTGAATTTTGAAGCCAAGTTTTGTAACCATTATTGTCATCATCCCGAGTACAGCCGATTCGTCGTCCACCAGGAGAATGCTACCGTATCCTTTTTTAAAGATTTGTGTTACGGGTACTTGTCCGGCGTGCTTGTCGACGACTGGAAGATAGACGTTGAAGGTGGTTCCTTTTTCTGGTCGACTCTCAACAGTAATTTCTCCGTTAAAGTTTGTGACAATACCATGGACAACAGAAAGGCCAAGGCCGCTCCCTTTGTCGACGGATTTTGTGGTGAAGAATGGTTCGAAAATACGCTCGATAGTGCTCTCATCCATTCCTTTGCCTGTGTCGGAAATGCTGAGCTTTACGTAATTCTCTGCATGCAGTTTTGGAAGCTGTTTTTTCAGGCTCTTGCTGGCAATGATCTCCTGAAGTTGAATCGTCAGCAGGCCGCCCGACTCTTCCATTGCATGGAATGCGTTGGTGCAGAGATTGACAATGACCTGATGGATTTGCGAGGAGTCGGCAAGTATTGTGCGGCAGGTGCGGTCGAGACGCTTTTCGATGGTAATGGTCGATGGTATTGACGGACGGAGAAGTTTCAGAGCTTCATCGACAATTTCCTGAACGCTGACAATATCCTGGGCACTCTCTTGTACTTTGCTGAAGGTGAGGATTTGTGCAACAAGATGTTTTGCTCGCTCAGCAGCTTTATAAATTTCAGTGAAATATTCTTGCTGGAACGCATCGGTGCCTTGGCTGAGCCCACCCATTTCAGCATAGCCAAGGATTGGTGTCAGGATGTTGTTGAAATCATGTGCGATACCGCCCGCAAGTGTTCCGATGGTTTCAAGACGCTGTGTTCTGCGAAGATTTGTTTCGAGCATCTGGTGCTCTTTTTGTGCCATGATGCGTTCAGTGACGTCAAATAAAATGCCGTCGATTCCGGTGAATTTGCCCTTGGGGGAAAAAACGGAGGTTTTTCTGTCTTCGAGCCATTTGACGGCACCACTTTTGGTGATGATGCGGTAGAGAAGAGTTTTGGATGTTCTGCACAATTTCAGATTTGTGTTTGACTCGAAAAACAGGTCACGCTCTTCCGGATGGATCAGTTGTCCGGTTTCAAAGAGTTCATGCTCGACCTCTTCATTGGTATACTTGTCAAGAAATTCACTTATGACCGAAAGCAGTGTTGTTTTGCCCTCTTCACTGGTTTGATAGACAGCTCCCGGAATGTTGTTGATCAGTGCCTGAAACTCTTCGATAATCCTTTGTTGGACTTCACTGCTTCTCTGGGCCTCTTCCGCTTTTTTCAATTCAGTAAGATCGACAACGAGTCCGCGAATTCCCTTGACCAGACCGTTTTCAATGATAGGCAGGCTGTAGACCTGGGCGGGAAAAGTTGTTCCATCTTTTCTGAGTGCGGTGTACTCCTCAGAAATATTCTGCCCTTTTTTTATGGCCTGAAAATGGATACGTGCTTTTTTTGCATCCTCGGGAATACAGAAATTAATGGCAAAGATTTTTTTTCCGGTGATGTCGGGGGTGTAGCCGAAAACCTCGAAGCTTTTGGCATTGGAATAGGTCACAACACCCTTTGCGTCGGTTTCAAAAAGAGTGAGCGGCAAGAGTTCGGTCAACTCCCTGAAGCGTTTCTCGCTCTCTCGCAAGGTTTTTTCTGAAAGTATCCGTTCTGAAAAATCGCGGCTGATGCCGAACAGAACAGGGTTGTTGTTCCAGAGCCCCCTTGTAATTTTTGTTTCGACAGGTATGAGCTCTCCGGAGCTGGTTTTTAACGGGACAAGACAGGAACTTTTGGTTCCGGCAAGCATCCCTTCAATATTTTCTTTTGCCTTGTCCCATTGTTCTTCGGGGTGAAAATCAAGCACATGTTTATTGAGAACAACGTCTGCAGGGTAGGCCAGCTTTTTTCCGACAGCGGCGTTTGCGTGAATGACATTGCCCTCCATGTTGACAATGAAGAGTAAATCGTCAATAGTATCGAAGAGCGATTCAAGGTTACTTTTTGCCTCAGCAATTGTTTCTTCCTGGCGAGCCTGCATGATGGCCGAGCCGATATGCGAGGTAATGGTTTCAAGTCCTTTTCGTGAAAATTCCGGAACTTGGTTCAGCGTGTGCGAAGCGACGTTGAGGCAGGCAATAACCTCTCCGCGATAGGCTATCGGGAGAATGGCAATGGCCCTTAGTTGTTCGTTTTTCAGTATTTGAATGTTTTTCAGGTCAAGCTGGTTAGCCTTGTGATAGATGGGTTTTCCTTTTAAAATCAGTCGGGCATTTTCGGAGTCGAAGCCGTATGATTCTGAATGATCGATGAATGATTGTGGTAACCCTTCATGAATTGTAAGGGTGATTGTTTTATCAAGGTGGTTGACCAGATAAATACCTCCGCAATCCAGCCCGGAAGCAAAAATGGCCGCATGAAGGCAAGTTTGCAGGGTTTCCTTGACAGAAGATGAGATGTTGAGTTTGATGGCAAGATCAAGCTCTGCCTGTATAAAGTGCTCAACAGTCTTGCGTTGCAGCGCATTGGCAATGATGCCTCCTGCAAGCTTCAGGATGGATATTGTTTCAAGATGCCACTCTCGCTCTTGTGTTACGGCATCAAAGCCGATATAGCCGAAGGGGAGCGAGCCAGCAACAAGTGGAATAACAATAAGTGATTTTATATCCTGCGCTTCAAGGATCTCTTTTTCCGCCGAGGCTTTACTCTCCATATCGGCGATCCGGGGAAGATGAATGATGTGGTTGTTTCTGATCTGCTCCATCCACCAGGGAAAGTTGCTCGTTTCAATTTTTTTTAGTTCGTCGATTGCCGGTTCAATGCCTTTGGCACACCATTCATGGGTGTTGTCCATCAGGCGAAGATCGTCATGGAACTGAAAGATGTAGCTCCGGTCAGCCTTGACAAATTCACCGATGAGCTGGAGCGTGTCAGAAATCATCTTATCAATATGGTCGAAGGGGAGGCTGATGAATTGATTTGCAAGATCAGTTACGAGGTGCTCGAACTCCCGACTGTGGCCGAGTGCCTCTTCCGCATGTTTTCTTGTAGAGATATCCTGATGGGATCCGACCATACGAAGCGCTTGGCCCTCTGCGTCGCGTTCGAAAACCATTCCCCGGTCGAGCAGCCAAATCCAGTGGCCCAGTTTGTGGCGCATCCGGAGCTCCATTTCATAAAAAGTGCTTTTTCCGGAAAAATGCTCTTCAAGCAGTTGCGTTGAACGTGGCAGATCATCCGGATGGCAAAGGTTTATCCAGGTGTTGACTGTGACGGGTTGAAGTTCATCGAGGTTGTAGCCGATCAAAGAGGCCCATTCAGCATTGATGATCAAATCTCCGGTTTTGATATTCCAGTCCCAGTATCCAGCCTGTGTTCCCTCCACAACCATGCTGAGAGTCCGGTTTTGTACTTGAAGAGCGGCGGAACGCTCTTCAAGGGCCTGAATTTTTTTCTTGAGGTCGGCATTTTCCGCTTGCAGTTGTTTTTGTCGGGCCTCTAATTCTTGGCTCTCTTTTTGCATGAGACGTTACCGGTTCAGATTTCTCAGAATGTTTATTCCGAAAGGTTATTCATTCGTCAGAAACTTAGTGAAGAAAGTTCCTGAAACTGACGGGACTTCTCGGTTCTCGTTGGCTTGCTGATTTGCAGCAACAAAAGCCCGGACGAGAGTTTCAAAGATAAAAACAAAGATGATGTTGACAATAACAGAGACGAGGATATACCAAGTCCAGGCAAGGCCCAGAAATTTAAGCAGAAAAACGATGGCCATGCTTGCAACAAGTCCGACGCCGAGGCTGGCAGAATGAAATTCTTTTTTGCTTTTTGAGAGGAGAAAGAGTCCCAGCAGGCCACCGTAGGTGAAGGATGCAATTTCTAGTCCTACCATGATAATAGCCTTGTCTCCAGCATCAAACATGAGTGCAATGAAGATAAGCAGGATTGCCCAAAAGAGACTTATCAGCCTTGAGAGGCCAAGAGAGCCCTTTCCACCAAGGATATCGTTCACTGTTGATGATGCCAGAGCGTTGATTGCTGAACTGTGTGTAGACATTGCTGCCGACAGAACTCCGGCGATCAGCAATCCTTTCAATCCGGTTGGAAGGTAGTGAACAATAAAGAAGGCAAATTCACGATCTTTTACCATCGGTGCGCCCTGCATAAATATGGAGAGCAAGGAGCCAACGAGAAGAAAAACCGAAAACTGGAAAAAAACAAAAATGCCGCTTCCTATCATCGCTTTTTTTGCTGATTTCAGATTTTTGCAGCCGAGAACGCGCTGTACCATCATGTGGTCGACTCCGTGCGATGAGAGTGAAAGCAGGATGCCTCCAATAAATGCGCTGAAAAATGAGAAGGGGTTGGTTAAAATATGAGGATCAAAATTGATGATTTTGAGTTTGCTTGAGTTGGCAAGCGAGGCCACGATATCGGCAGTGGAGATGTTGATACTCTGAAGCAAAAAGAGGATGGAGAGAATGCCTCCGAGAAGGTAAAGAGCAAACTGGAAGCTTTCAAGCCAGACCACGGCCTTGATGCCACCCGAGAGGGTGTAGACCAGAGTAACAATCCCAATAATCATGACTGACTGGGGCAGTGACCAGCCCGTGACCACCTGCACAACGACGCCAGCCGCAAGAAAGCGGATGGCATCACCCAGGGTTCGGGTAACAAGAAAAATCACCGCAGCAAGTTTTTGCATGGCGGGGCCAAAACGGATACCGATAATTTCGTAGATAGAGCTGACGCCCTGCTTGAAATACATCGGCAGGAGTATGAAGCTGACAAGGATTCTGCCGATGATGTAGCCCATCGCAAGTTGAAGAAAGCTCCAGTCACCCCGGAAGGCAAGACCGGGAACGCTGACAAAGGTAAGTACCGAGGTTTCAGAGGCGACAATGGAGAGCATCGAGACTATCCATGGCAGGGTATGACCACCTACAAAATAGTCTCGGTTACTTTTGTTGCTTTTGCCATGCCAGAGACCGAACAGGGTATTGCCGGCAAGAAAAAGAATGATAATGGCAAGATCGAGAGTCTGCATGAGCGTTTAATATCCTTTGGTTCGTTGTGTTTGCCTGATCTCTGGACTATGGTTATTCGTAGAGGTGAAAATCGGCCTTGATTCTCAAAAATTCAGCTTCGTCACCTTTCCATGAGTTGAGGAGAAGGTCGGTATCGCACCCCTGCAAAATGGAGTTGCGGATGGTGGAATTGCCAGCAAGAAGATCAAAGGCCGGTATGCGATCGTTGAATTCGTACACCCCGTTTAAAAATTGCAGCTCTTCAGGGTAGAGTTCATGCAGTGCAGCCGTCATGGCTACTCCGGTGGCGAAGGAGCGAAAGCGGGAGTGGTCGGTCACTTGAAGCCAGAGTCCGCCGATGACAGAGCCGCAGAATTTGTGAAATGTAGGTTTAAACCACACCGGGCGAAAGAGCACTCCTTCGAGGCCGTATGCCCGGCAGCGGCGGGCAAGGTCGTCAGGTTTTATGAAGGGAGCGCCGGAGAGCTGGAAGGGGGTTGTTGTTCCTCTTCCTTCAGATGCGTTGATTCCTTCAAACAGACACATGCCGGGATAGACCTCTGCCGTGGCAAAGGTCGGCATGTTCGGGGAGGGAGGAATCCAGGGCAAGCCTGTTTCAGGGAAGAGCATGGAGCGCTGCCATCCCTCCATTTTGATAACGCTGAGATTGATATCGAGTTTTTTGATGTCGCGGTAGAAGAGGGCCAGTTCACCGGCGGTCAAGCCATGCCGTACCGGTACCGGAAAAATTCCAACAAATGAGTGGAATGCTGGGTCAAGCAGTGGCCCCTCAACAATTGCGCCTCCCAGCGGATTCGGGCGGTCGAGCACCATGATTTCGATATCCATGCCATCGACGGCTTCCATGAAGAGCGCAAGAGTGTTGATGTAGGTGTAATAGCGGGAGCCAACATCCTGAATATCGAAGATGATAAGGTCTAAATTGTCGAGCAGTGCCTTGTCGGGAAGAAGTGACTCCGCCGAGTCGCCGTAGAGACTGACCATTTCACAGCCCAACTCCGGCTGGTAATTCACGGCAATCTGGTCCTGCTCGGTGGCAAAGAGGCCGTGTTCAGGAGAAAAAATCATTTTGACCTGAATTCCCCTCTCTTGCAGCGCGCTCCATGAGTAGTTCATTTCAGGAGTCACGGAGGTTTGATTGACAATCAGTCCGATCTTCCTGTTTTGAAAATGCTCACTCTTCCTGAGCAGGATATCGAGTCCTGTTGCGATCATCTCTGTGTCCTGTTTTGTTTCGTGTTTTCCATGATGGTTATAGTGTAGGGGTCAACAATGGCATTGACGATGGTGCTTCCGGGTTTGATTGCGACTCCCGGAAGGAGTACGGAGTTTGTGATGGTACTTCCTGCGCCGATAGTGCATCCTGCTCCGATGACGGAGCATGAGATGGTGGCCTCGGGGCTGATAAGAGCATCCGGAGAGATCGAATGTGGAGAGAGTGCGATTGTGCGATGCATTGGTTCAAAAAGATCACGCATACCGGAATTTATATCAATATTTGCGAGCCAGTAGTTGTGCATGGTACCGATATCCATCCAGAGCCCTTTATGGTGGTAATAACTTAAACCTCCGTTATCAATGAGTCCTGTAAAACCCGTGTCGACAATTCCTGAAAATTCAGCTTTCATAAAACGGAAGATTTCTGGACTCAGAACTGCCGCTCCGGTATAGATGAATGAGGAGTAAAGCCCGGTATGGCGCATGTTCCGGAAGTCTTTTACCAATCCATTCTCAACGCCGACATATCCTATGGTGGCCGCCTCAGGTGTTTCAAAAAGGGTTAGCGTTCCCCCGCGTCCAGAGCTCTTATGCTGTTGCATGAGTTCCGTAAAATCAATATCGGTAATAATATCGCTGTTGACCAGAATAAAGTTGTCATCACCGAGCAGTTTTTCACATTTTTTCAGACCTCCCCCAGTGCCAAGAATAACGGGTTCTTCTGAAAACGTGATAGTTAGCCCGGAAAGTCCGCTTGATTCGATCGTTCGCCGTATGGCATCGCCGTGATGATGGATGTTGCATATAATCTCTTTTATTCCTGCCTGTTTCAAGAGAAAAAAGGTGTAGAAGAGGCTGGGAATATTGAGAATGGGGATCAGCGGCTTTGGTGTATGATCGGTCAAGGGAGCTAGACGGGTACCGAGACCTGCGGCCAGAACAAACGCTTTCATCGTCCGTGCCCTTCAAAAAGAGTTTGCAGGAGTTTTCCTGCTTTTTTCAGTTCGTTTCTTGCTTCAATGTAATCAGGGAGGTAGGCTAATGTCGGCGCAATCGAGTGCTCAAAGCTGCTGTTTTTTGCGATTCTGGTCTGATAACAAAAGGTACCTATTGCCTTGATATTTCGCTGAAAGGCCATAATATCAAAATAGAAGAGGTATTCGTCAAAACTCATCGTGGTCAATTCATTGTTCGCGAGTGCCTGATAGTGGTATGCTTTCAGTTCATCAGTCAACGACACTTCAAGCTGGACATAGGAATCTTTTATCAGGGAGACTGCGTCATATTGAGGCAGACCCATGCGGGCATCCTGAAAGTCAATAATGACCGGCTTGTTCTGGTGAATAAGAATGTTGCGGCTGTGAAAATCGCGGTGGTTCAAAACAAAGTGCTCTGGCTTGACAAGGAGTTCGGCAATGGATTCAAACTCATATCGTAAATTCCCGATTAACTCCTGATCGAATGTTGGTGCAAAGTAGTTTCGCAAGCCGTACTCGATAAAGAAATCAAATTCAAACATAAGTTTTTCTTTATCAAAACTGATGCTGAAGGGAATCTGGTCGTTGTGTCCCCTTATGGCCTGCAGTTGTACAAGTATATCAAGAATCTCCTTGTATCGGCCAGGAAGAGTTTGCTCTCTTGATGAGTTGAAGAGGTTCTGCAAAAGCACTTCACCGCAATCTTCCAGAAGCAGGAGGTTTTTTTCGGCATCAATTGCCATGACAGCCGGTACAGGAAGAGCGTGCCGCGACAAGAGGTCGTGCACCACCAGAAAGGGATAGGTATCAACCGATGAGCTGTTCAATGCCTGATCATAGCAGGCAACGGCGGAGTTGTTCGCACCTGTAACCCTGAAATACTGACGGCTTGAAGCGTCGCCTTGAATTTTAGTAATGGAAAGCGGCTTGCTGCAACAGGTGTCGAAGAGAGCTGCGATATTTTTTTGGATGGCCATAGGGACAACTTCGATATTTTTTTTACGGAAAACAAAAAAAGGCACCTTATACCAAAGGTACAAGGCGCCTTTTAAAAGAAAAAAATCTTACTTTTTGGGCGCAATCGCAGCCGAAACGCTTTGCAACACCTGATTCAGTGCATTTATTACGCTGCCAACGAGATCCGTTGCTGTTTTGCCAAGAGGCTCAATAAGCCCCACTGCGCTCTTGATTCCACTGGTCAATAAATCAACCTGCTGCTGGGCAAGCTTTCCCAATGTCTCCAAAAGGTTGGTGACGGCGCCTGATACGTCATTGCCTGTTCCGTTTGCCATGGTCTGTATGGTTTATTGGTTATGAGAACAAATGCTGATAAAACACAGTGTCCGGTATCTGATACCGATTTCCCGCCAAATTAAAACATTTTCAACAATGGAGCAAATAGAAAAATGCGTAAACAACACTTTAGGAACCCGTTGCAGGTTGGATTGCAAGGTTTTTCTTTAATCCTTGATTCAGCTTTTCAGCGCTCCACAGTACTCAATTTTATGAGTTTGCTGCTACGGGATAAAGTGTTTGGCACAGAACAAATACTTTTTTTGCGCAGAGGTACCAAAAACAGTATAAATTTCGGTTTTACAGAGTTGCAATAACTCTTTATCTTTTTCCTTTCGGTATCTTCTCCACAAATTTTAATTATTATTGCGTTGTTCGAGTAAATTTTCTGCTGTTTTTGGTGCGTTTTTCTCCCTATATATTGTTTAAAAACAATATGATATAAAAATTTAACAGAAAGTGTTCGATGAAAGCTCTTATTTTGTACGATAGCAGGAGTTCAACTGGTTCTACTGAGGCGATTATTGATGCAATAGGGCTCAGCCTGGCGGAATCAGGTGTTTATGTTGAAAAAGCAAAGTGCAGGGCGCTGGCAGACTACAGTTTTGTAGGGGAATTTGATTTTGTCATTCTTGGTGCGCCGGTGTACAATTTTGTTGTTGCCTCACAGCTTTTGGGCGCCTTGATTTTTGGCGACCTGAAAAAAAATCTTAAAAGGAAAAAAGTTGCGCTCTTTTTGACATGCGGAAGTTCGCAGTCTACGGCAGCGGTGCTCTATCTGCCGCAGTTGAAAATGCACTTGATCCGCAATAAAATTCTTGTTGAAACAATTTTTCCACCAGATGTTCTTTCAGAGGGCGATGCTGTTGAAATCTTTGTTGAAGATGTGCTTCATCAGTATAATAAAAGCTTGAAATCCAGAGGTTTGTCGGCGAAATGGACTCAGGAGGCCCAGGAGTGGTTTCAATCTATGCCCTCCTTTATGCAGGGGAAGTTCAGGACAATGGCTGAAGAGTATGCCGAGGAGATGGGATATAAAGAGATTACCCTTGCCGTGCTTGAAGAGGCGCGTGACACCCTTGGCGGCACATAGCGGTGAACCAGCTCGCGCAAAGTAAAGATGAAGTGCCGGGGTTTTTCAGTCACTTGCTCTTATTTTGCCGTTTTATTGGAGGAGTGTTTTCCTATAAATTTGTTCAGAAGAATGACGATGGTAATGCCTGAGAAAAAATAGAGCACGGGTGCGTAGATGGACGTGTAGAGAGTGATTTGCTGCATGGTTGTTGTTTCTTGTTGTTTTTCGGCGTTCAAAGGTGTCGAGCTGTTCCTCGATGTTTTTTCTGAAGGCAAGGCTTGTTATAAGGTTAAGGAATTTATAGGGATTTTTTCTTACCCTGTTGGTAATATTTTTCCATGAATAGGCTTTGTAGTAACTCGAAAGGAATTTGTGCTGAATGTAATTTGGGGAGGCGTTCATCAGCCTTTTGAAATTACAAAATTCTGACGGCTTTAAAAGCGTTTTCATCGTTGAATGCTCTCCTTGAATCTTTCTTTTTGGTTCTCTTCGGCATGTGCGGAATTGGCTCTTGAGGGTTAGGGATGTGCATGATGTTTTGATGGAGAGGGAAGAAGGTGTAAATTTCGTTTTTATGTGCAACGGTTCTTTTAAATGGTATTCGCTGCTTATGGGACTGGAACAGGTACGTCAGACGCATCCGCTTTTTTATAAGCATTTCAGTATGCTTGATGATGGTCAAAAGCATTTTGAGCAAATTGTTGAAATAGACCGGTATTGGGAGCAGGTCAAGAGTGGGCTCTCTCTGGAGGTGGTTTTCAACGGTGATATGATGCCTAAGGGGATAACGATCAGCGGAGAGTATGATATTGTGTATGCTGGGGGAACTCTGGCTCTTTTTCATGCTGCGGTTATGGTTGAAAAGTATCAGCGTTCAGTGCTTGTTTTTGACCGCAATACTCCGGGAAAGTCGACTCGTGACTGGAATATATCGAGGAGTGAGCTGAAAAATCTGGAGGAGACGGGGTGTTTTTCGGCCGAAGAGATTGAGCGTAGTATTGTTTGCCGTTATAAAACAGGCTGGGCCGAGTTTTTTGTTGAAGATGGCCGAAAAAAAAGGCTCTATCTCGATAATGTGCTTGATTGTGCGGTTGAGGCCGATACGCTGCTGGGTCTTGCACAACAAAAAGTTCTTGCTGTTGCCGGTAATCAGGTTTTAAGTGGCCTGACTTTTGCAAGGTGTTTTCAGTTTCCGGGTTATGTTGTTGTTGAGGTTGAAGATCGGGCTCATAAAAAATTCTACTATAAGGCGCGACTTCTTGCTGATGCGATGGGGGTTTCCTCGCCTGTTGCGCGGCAGTTGAACAATGGGCGCCCCCAGACTCATGTCTGTCCGACGGTTGGTACCCTTGCTTCCGGTTTGGAGGGGATTGATGAAGAGATTGGTGAAATACTTGTCAGCCTTGAACCAGCCGATCACAGTGCAGGAAATGGCCGCCAGTTAATATGGGAGGGGTTTCCCGCCGGAAACAAGCAGTACACGACCTATCTTTTTTTTTATGACTCTCTTGATTCATCTAACGACAAGAGTCTACTCGGTCTGTTTGAGACCTATTTCCGCAAACTTCCCTCCTATAAAAATCCGGGCGCTGATTTTGTGATTCATCGTCCGGTTTTTGGTATTATTCCGGCATATTTTCATGACGGTTTTACCTTGGCCCGCGAAGTTGCTGCCGACAATATTCTTATGATAGGCGATGCGGCCTCTCTTGGTTCTCCCTTGACTTTTTGTGGTTTTGGCTCATTTGTTCGTAATATCAACTTATTGACTGCTGGGCTGGAGCATGTTTTGCAGAGTGGTCATTTGGAGAAAGGGAGTCTTGAGCGGGTGAGCGCTTATGAGCCCAATGTGGCCGCTATGGCAAACCTCATGAAGTATATGTGCTACAGCAAAGAGACTGATAGCCGTAACTTTGTCAATGAGATGATGAATGAGGTCATGATTGTGCTGGATCGTCTTCCGACCCGTTATCGTGAATCATTGTTCCGTGATACGATGGATCTTGCCGATCTTGTTGTTGTCGGTGTTCATGTTGCCTGCGGTTATCCTGGAATTTTAAGGGCAACGGCCAGTAAGCTTGGTTTGAATGGATCGATTGGTATGATTAAGAATATGATTGGCTGGGCCTTCTCGCAGAAATCTCTAAAAAATTGATATCTTTTTTTAACAGTCAAATGGAGAATGATCATGGCAAAAGATGAAAAAAAAGGGGGATTTTTTTCCCGGTTCAAAAAAAGTGATGCCTCTCCTCAGGAAGAGCCAGGCATAAAAGCAGCAACGACCTCACCATCCCAGACGCAAAGCCGCACTGTAGCCGCCACAAAGGGAGGCGGAGTATTGCCTAAAGCAGCAGTGGCTCCAGAGCCTGCAGAGGATGCAACACTCTCTGAGCCCCTTATTGATACCGTTGAGGCCTTCAATGTTTATTGCACCTCTCTGGTTGATATTGGCACCTCGCAGTTGAAGATGGTTGAGATGGTTTGCGGTATGTTATCCAATTCACTCAATAAAATTATTGATGGAACTGCCAAAAAAGAGTAGGCGCCAGGCACCGTTTTTTTTCGATATGGCGTTTATAGGGTAGTGATGGCCTGCTTGTCAAAAAAGTAAATCAGGGGCTTTTATGTCTGATAATCAACAGCACCCGTTGCCGGAGGGGGTTCTCAAGCCAGCGGCAGCAATTGTCAGCGGGGCATTTCTTCTCTCTCCGTTGGGGATTCCGTTTTTTGTTCGAGGAGTCCCACGGTTATTGCTTGCTGGCCTTGGTGGCTTTTTGGTTGGAAACGTGGCCAACAAGGTTGCCTGCACGTTGGTTGAAAATTTGGGAGAGGTTATGCGGCAAAAAGAGATGGAGAGGGAAGATACGGAACTCTCAATCCGTGATGAGCGTTCGAAAGCTTTATGACACTTGTCTGGATTTTTGGTTCTTCAATTTTTTTTCGTACATCAATGGAAGTTGTTGGTAAAAGCAAAGCGCATGTGGTTCTTGACTCATGTTTTCATGAATCGATTCTCTACTTTTCAGATCATGAAAAGCTGCTGAAGTGTAATCCTTATTGCAGTAACGTCAGGTATTTAGTGGACCTCGGTATTTTTCAGTGGATTTTTCAGGTGGCTGATCCTCGAAACAATCCGATCACGGCAGTGTTTTTTGTTCGCCAACTGGAGGAGGTTTTTTCGTTTGATGACAGTTATGGACAGCAGTTGGCTTCCAGGGTAAAAAACAGGTCGCACCTCAATGGTGATGGAAGGCGGATTCGGTGGGAAGCGGTTCATGATCATCCTGAAGTTGAGCTGATTTCTCCCCACACTTTCGTCGGTCATGCAAGTTCTGAAATTTGCCTGCTGCATCAGCATGATGGCCGGACATCAGTCTATTTTGATACCGATATTGCTCTTGATTTTGAACTCTCTTTTCCCCTGAACCTTATGCCTGAGGGTATTTTGCGGTTTATGAGCGAGGCTGTGATGTCGCAAATCATGCAGCAGGCAACAGAAAGTATGCTTTGTCAGGTTCAGTCGGATATCTGCTGCACTGCGGCTGAACTTGCTGTAGAGGGAGGCAAAAAAAAGGGTTGATTTTCCATCCAGTCTTGCGTTCAATAAAAAAAGTTTGTGCGTAGCTTTTTTTTTATATCTTGAATACCTATAGGGGGTATGGGTATTTATTATTTTTAGATGCAATTCTTATGATTAAAACTGAACGGAATATGAGTGATGTGATTCTCAGGCTGAAAAGGGTTGCTGGTCAGGTTGAGGGTCTTGTCAGGATGATTGAACGGGAGAAGGAGTGCTCCCAGATTATTACGCAGTTTCAGGCGGCAAAGGCCGCTTTGGACAACACGTTTTCATTGGTACTGCACCGCAATCTCAAGGAGTGCGTGAGTAATGATGATTCAAAAAATGTTGAAAAGATTTTGAAGCTCATCTCTAAACAATAAAAAAACATGAAGGTATATAAGGTATTGGTCGGTTGTTGTGTTGCTGCTGCTCTGGCTTCGCCGCTTCAGGCAAAAACGGCAGACAGAGCAATGAGGCTCTCTCTTTCCGACGCCATCACTATGGCCCGTCAGAATAATTACACGGTAAAGGCGGCCAAAAGCAGGGTTGATCAGGCTCAGGCGAGGGTGGTTCAGACCCGTCAGTCATATTTGCCGAAAGTGACGCTGCTGGAGACGCTGGTTGTTACGAACGATCCGGGGGCGGCGCTGGTCTTCAAGTTGCAGCAGAAGAGTGTACAGCAGAGTGATTTTATTCCTGAAACGCTTAATCACCCTGATGGTATCAACGATTTTAATACCTCTCTTCAGGTGACGCAGCCGGTGTTTAATGCGGATGCTGCAATCGGCAGGAGTATGGCGTTAACCGCCAAAAAGGGCCAGGAACTGATGGCTCTCCGTGCAGAGGAGAGTGTTGAATTCCAGGTCAGCAAAGTCTATTACGGGCTCATTCTTGCCCGAAAAAACATAGAGGCTGTCGAACAGTCGATAAAAACCATGCAGGCTCACAGCAATGATGCCGCAAAGGGGTATCGTGCCGGGTTGCTGACAAAATCTGACAAGCTTTCGACCGATGTGAGGCTTGCTGAGCTTCAGGAGCAGAAGCTTTTGCTGCATGACGAGATAAAAAATGGCACGGACGTTCTTGCCGTGTTGCTGAATCTTGAGGCGGGTGTAAACATTGTGCCGACGGGTGATTTTGTTGTCGATGATCGGCTGCCAGATGGAAATGAACAATACCTGCTGGAGAATCGAGCCGATCTCAAGGCACTCGAAACCTTTCGGCAAGTTGCAGAAAGTCAGGAAGAGATGGCTCATGCATCCACACTTCCTCGTTTGAACGCATTTATGCAGACCAACCTGCACAGTAACCATGTTTTTGGCGGTGGCTCCAGTTGGGCGATCGGGATGAACATGCAGTGGAATATTTATGATGGTATGGCAACAGCGGGTCGTACCCAGGAGGCCAAGGCGCAGACGCGTGAGGCGATGTACAATTATGAAGCAGCAAAGAGTAATAGTCAGGCTGAAGTGAGCCGGTCGCTCAGGTCGATGAAAACCGCCAAAGCAAGAATAGCTGTTGCCCGCAAAGCTCTTGAGGAGGCAAAGGTAAGCCTTGGTTTTATTGGTGAGCAGTTTAAGACCGGTATGGCGATGACCTTCGAGCTTTTGATGAGGGAGCAGGCCTATACCTATTCGAAAATGAGGTTGAACCAGGCGTCATACGATTATTGTGTTTCGAAAAGTGAGCTTGACTATTACCGTGGTAACTGAAAGGCCTTTTTAACTTGAAGTGAAATAATTTTATGAGTGCGGATATAAAAATGAAATTTTTTCCCTTTCTGGTGGCCATTCCCCTGCTCTTTGCAGGGTGCAGCAACCAGAATTCGGAGTCGCTAAAAAGCAGGAGCAAGGCGGCTCCTGTTGCTGTAGTGAGTGTTGTTGCCGTTCGTAGCGCGGTTGAAGCCGGGGGCGATGAGGTGCTGCTGGTGCCTGCAACGGCAATTTTCCATAAAGGGGAGCTTACCGCTGTTTTTGTTGTCGGGGCTGATAACCGCCTCACTGTCCGATGGATCAGTACTGGTCGCTCCATGCGGGGCGATCTTGTCGTTCTTGGCGGGTTGGATAAAGGGGAATTTGTGGTGGGAGTCTCTGCTCCTGCGCTTGTTGAAGGTGTAACAGTAATAAAAAGTGTGACTGTGGAGGATCAAACCCATGAATGATGGTATTGCCGGTAAACTTGCAAAACAGTTTATCAATTCAAAGATTACGCCGCTCTTGATGGTGGCCGCTCTTCTGGTGGGTATTATGGCAACATTTATGACGCCGAGAGAGGAGGAGCCCCAGATTGTGGTGCCGATGGTTGACCTCTATATTCCCTATCCGGGAGCAACTCCTGCCGAGGTGGAGCTACGGGTTGCCAAGCCGGTTGAGCGTACCTTGACTGAAATTCCTGGCGTTGATTATGTCTATTCCACCTCCATGCCTGACTTTGCGGTGGTGACGGTACGCTACAAGGTGGGTGAAGATGCTGAAAAAAGCATGGTCAAGTTGTGGTCGACCTTGATGAAAAATATGGACAAGATGCCTCCGGGAGTCCAGTTCCCGTTGATGAAAAAGGTCTCGATTGACGATGTTCCAGTGCTTAACCTCACCTTCTGGAGCAAGACGAAGGATCCTTTTCAGCTTCGTAAAACTGCCGTCGGGGTGGCTGATGAGCTGAAAAAAATCAAGAATATCGGTGATGTTGAGATAAAGGGGGGATTGAAACGTCAGGTAAAAATTGTGCTCGACAAGGAAAAACTCCGGCAGTTCAATGTGAGTCCCCTGCAGATTGCCCGTCAGGTACAACTGTCTAACAGCCAGATGAGAGCGGGTGATTTCAAGCAGATGAATGAGGAGATCATTGTTCGTTCGGGACGCTTTCTTGAGAACGCCGATGATGTTGCCAATATTGTAATAGGTATCTACGGTTCATCGCCGGTCTACCTTCGCGATGTTGCGAGTGTTGTAGATGGGCCTGAGGAGGTCAATAATTACAACTTTTTCGGCTGGGCGGCTGCAGCTCCGAACGGTTCTGCTTCGGGCGAGTATCCTGCGGTGACCTTGACGGTGGCCAAACGACAGGGAAGTGATGCGTCAAAGCTTGCGGACAAGGTGCTCGCAAGGGTTGACAATCTTAAAAAGGGTTTTATTCCCGCCGATGTGACGGTAACCGAAACGAGAAACTATGGTGCAACCGCAACCGACAAGGTTTTTACCCTTCTTGAGCATCTCATTGTGGCAGTTGTGGCGGTAACGATTGTGGTTGGTTTTTTTCTTGGATGGAGGGGGGCGCTTGTGGTTTTTGCCTCGGTGCCGATTACCTTTGCCCTTACCCTGCTTATCTACTATCTGCTCGATTATTCACTCAACAGGGTGACTCTTTTTGCGCTGATTTTTGTGACAGGTATTGTTGTTGATGACTCGATCATAATTGCCGAAAATATTCACCGTCATTTTGCCATGAAGCGGCAGCCAAAGCTCCAGGCAGCAATTACTGCGATCAATGAGGTGGGTAATCCGACTATCCTTGCAACCTTTACGGTTATCGCGGCCGTGCTTCCGATGGTCTTTGTTTCAGGTCTGATGGGGCCCTATATGAGTCCGATGCCAATCGGCGCTTCGCTGGCCATGATTTTTTCGCTGCTTGTTGCCCTGATTGCCACTCCTTGGCTTGCATTCCGTCTTCTTAAAACAGAAGAGGGGCATCATGAAGAGTATGATATTACCAAAACGGGCTATTACAGGCTCTTTAACACAATTCTTTCTCCCTTTATTGAGAGCAGTTTCAAGCGCTGGATTGCTTTTGGTGTGGTTGGGTTGATGCTCGCTGGTGCCATTTTACTGGTGCCGATGAAGGCTGTTCAGATGAAGATGCTCCCTTTTGACAACAAAAATGAGTTTCAGGTGATTGTGGATATGCCGGAAGGTACCGCTCTTGAGCAGACGGCAAGGGTGACCAAAGAGATTTCGGCCTATCTGAAAACCGTGCCTGAAGTCCGCAGTTATCAATACTATGTCGGTATCAATGCGCCTATCAATTTTAACGGCCTTGTGCGCCATTACTATATGCGTCAGGCAAAAAACATGGGCGACATTCAGGTCAATCTTGTGCCCAAAGATGAGCGCAAGGCGCAGAGCCACGATATTGCCAAAAAGGTAAGGGCCGGGGTGCAGCAGATTGCAAGACGGTACAACGCCAATGCCAAGATTGTTGAGATTCCTCCAGGCCCTCCGGTACTTTCAACTCTTGTGGCTGAAATTTATGGCCCTTCACAGGAGCAGCAGATTGCACTTGCCCGGCAGGTCAAAAAGGTTTTTCAAGAGACTCCTGGTGTAGTTGATGTTGACTGGATGGTTGAAGATGACCAGAAGGTCTACGATTTGGTGGTCAATAAAGAGCGAGCGGCCTTCCGTGGAGTGAGCGCCGAACAGATTGCCCAGACGCTGCGCATGTCGCTTGCCGGCATGGATGTAGGGGTATTGCATACCGACAAGGAGCTGGATCCGGTTACAATCCAGGTAAGGCTTCCTCAGTCGGACAGAACCTCCCTGCATGATCTTTCAACGCTTTTTGTGCAGTCGCAGGGTATGGGAACGCTTACAACCCGTCTGCGGGCTGGAGAGATGATTCCGCTTTCGGAGCTGGTGACGGTTCAAGAAAAAATTCAGGAGAAGAGCATTTATCGCAAGGATCTTCGCAGGGTTGTGTACGTGACGGCAGATGTTGCCGGAGCGACGGAGAGTCCGGTCTATGCCATGCTCAACATGGATAAAAAAATAGAGCAGCTCAAGGTTCCGGGAGGATACAGCGTCAGCCCGCTCTATACGGCCAGCCCCGCTTCGGACGAGAAACTGGCCATGAAATGGGACGGGGAGTGGCAGATTACCTTTGAAGTGTTCAGAGATCTTGGTACCGCCTTTGCCGTTGTTCTTGTCATCATTTATCTTTTGATTATCGGATGGTTCCAGTCGTTCAAAACTCCGTTGATCATGATGATTGCCATTCCGCTTAGTCTTGTGGGCATCATTCCAGGCCATTTTGTGCATGGCGCTTTCTTTACTGCAACCAGTATGATTGGCATGATTGCCCTGGCGGGCATTATGGTACGCAATTCGGTACTGCTTATTGATTTTATCCAGATCCGCAGGGCGGAAGGGGCGGATCTTAAGCGAGCGGTCATTGAGTCGGCGGCGGTTCGTACAAAGCCGATTATTCTGACCTCAGGTGCCGTTGTTATCGGCTCTCTTGTCATGCTTTTTGATCCGATTTTTCAGGGACTTGCAATATCACTGATTTGGGGCGGTGTTCTTTCAACTATTTTGACGCTCGTAGTTGTGCCGATTGTCTATTATATTGTTGAAAATAAATCATCAAAACCTTAAAGGATGCCAATCGCATGATTGTTGAACAGTTTCGTACAGGCGGCGACAGAAACTTTGGGTACCTTGTTGCCGATGAGGTATCGAAGGATGCCATTGTTATTGATGCCTCTTACAATCCTTCAATGATTGTGCAGTTTGCTGCTGAACGGGATTTTGTAATCCGTTACATTTTTTCAACCCATGGCCATAACGATCATACCAATGGCAACGAAGCCATCGGGCTGATGACCGCTCTTTCTCCCTTGCTCTATGGTGATACCTGTCCATTGACTGGCATTACCGTAGAGGATGGGGCTCTTTTTTCTTTTGGTTCTCTTGTGGCCCGCATTCTCCATACGCCTGGGCATACAAGGGATTCTCTTTGTATTCATGTTGGTGATGCTCTTTTTACCGGCGACACCCTCTTTACGGGAAAGGTGGGGGGTACCAGTACTGAAGAGGAGGCTCTTGATGAATACAACTCTCTGCACAGCAAGCTGATGCGGCTTCCTTCGGAGACAAAAGTTTATCCAGGACACGATTACGGCGTGTCGCCCATCTCCTCCATCAGTGCAGAGCGAGCTCTGAATCCCTTTCTGATTCAGCAAGATTTCAAAGCTTTTCTTGCCTTGAAACAAAACTGGGCGGCTTATAAAAAAACACACGGAATTGCATAATTTCGCTTTTTAAGGGTGATGTCCTTGTAATTATGTTGTTTTTTTTTATAAATTAATTGCTTGCACCAGTTGTAAGGGTAGCGGCGGGTGTTCCTCTCTTTTTCTGCTTTCTGACTTAAATTCTGATGCCTGTTTTTTTTTGTCCAGGCACGTAAAAATGGTTGTTATCTGTTTTTTTAATTTTAAGTAACCTGATGACTATGGATCAGCTTATAACATTGCGTACGCTGCCGGTATCTGCTCTTATGCAGAAAGAGTTTCACGTAATCAAGGGGAGTTGTACGGTGGCCGAGGCGTTGCAAATCATGAAACGGAGCAAGGAGAGCGGTCTTATCGTTGAGCCGCGTAATGAGGACGATTGCTATGGTATTGTGACTGAGAAAGATATTCTTGAAAAGGTGATTGATCCAGGCGAGGATGTTCACCGTGATCCATGGAATACTCCCGTGTTTCAAATCATGAGCAAGCCGGTCATCAGTGTCAATCCCAGCCTTCGAATCAAGTATGCTCTTCGCCTGATGAAACGTACCAATATCAGGCGTCTTACTGTTATGGAAAACAATAAAATTCTTGGTCTTCTCAATATGACGGATGTGCTTCATGCTGTTGAGGAGCTTCCTGTTCATGATGATCATGTCGCCCTGTAGCCTTCCAGCTTTAAGGGTATCTTGTACAGCATTTCTCAGTATTACCAGAAAGACCAATTTCAATGAGCGGGGCGCTTCGGTCGGTTGCAGTGCCCCTTCATTTAATCAGTGAGGCCCTCTCTGCGGCTTCACAAGGAGATTTGAGCGTATGAAACCATTTGATATTGTTATTGTCGGAGGCGGTGGAGCCGGGCTCTATGCCGCTATGGAGGCAATGAAAACCAATCCGGCACTGAATATCGCCGTTCTCTCCAAAGTCTATCCTAACCGTTCCCATACCTCTGCGGCCCAGGGCGGAGCCAATGCT
>CAILXB010000140.1 GCA_903838025.1 uncultured Chlorobiaceae bacterium | reverse complement strand
GCTTATCTGACCTCGCTGGCCGGTTTGTCGCTTGCCCTTGGCTCATTTACTGCCGGTATGGTGATTGCAAGTACCGACGAAAGTCATCAGATAAGTGTGACCATTGATCCCTTTCGAAAGGCGTTCAGCAGTATTTTTTTTATATCCGTCGGGCTTATGCTTGATGTCAAGATGATCAACCTCCCTCTCTTTGTCTCCATAGCCCTTGTCGTACTGCTTGTGAAAGGGTTGCTGGTTGCTGGTGTCTCTCTTGCTCTTGGCAACTCTCTCCGTGTCAGCATGATGGCTGGTATGGCGCTCGCGCAGATCGGGGAGTTCTCCTTTGTACTGGCAGAAAGCGGTCTGAAGAACAGTGTCATCAATCATGAGGTGTTTCAGGCCATGCTTGTCATCATCGTTGTCACCATGATTGTCACTCCTGCCATGATCGCCATTGCACCGAAAATTGCCGATCAGGTAGCGCCAGCACTCGGCTTTATTCCTCTTGTCTCAAGGAACTCTTCCACCCCTGCCGTGCGTCCACCTGACAGTACCATTATCTGTGCAGGGGAGGTTCATGCAGGAATTATAGGCTTTGGCATCAATGGCCAGAATGTTGCGGCAGTGCTTCATGCTACCAATATCTCCTATTGTGTGCTTGAAATTGATCGGGAAATGGTCAAGGTTATGAAAAGAAAGGGGGAGCCAATTTTTTATGGCGACTGTACAGAAAAAAAGGCATTGATTCGTGCAGGAATGGATCATGCCCGTGCGCTTGTTCTTGGTATTTCAGACGCTACTGCAATCCGAAAAAGTATTGCAGTGATTCGTGAAATCAATAAAAAAGCGTTCATTATCGTCAGGGCAAGAACGCTTGATGATGTGGCGGAGCTTTACAAGGCTGGCGCTGATGTGGTGGTTACGGAAAAATTTGAAACCTCTATCCAGATTTTTTCACAACTTTTGAACCACTTTACGGTTGATCCTGAACTGATTCTTGAACAGCAGGCAATTATCCGGCGTGAATGTGAAAAGATTTTTCTCACTTCTCCGGTTTCATGAATCATTTTTTCTTCATTTATAGATTATATTGAGTCATATCTTTACTCATCATAAGCCGCTTAATCTTATGGCACAGCAAGCGTCACTTCCGACAAGCAAATTCACCACGTATCGGCAGGAACAGCTCACTCTGCAGGCATCGCAGGATGAGGCTGCGGTGAAACGCGCAACCTACGAGCTTTCGTTAATGGAAAAGAGTTGCTTTATAGAGCTGAATGGTATTGTTCACCATTATCACGACTCAGGTCCCAGAGATGCCAAGGAGACCGTTGTGCTTATTCATGGTTGGGACTGCTGGTGGATGTGGTGGCATCATGTGGTCAACTATCTCAACCGCAAGGGGGTACGGACTATAGCCTACGACATGCGCGGGCATGGATGGTCGGATAACGATCCGAAGAACCATTACCACATCGATTTTTTTGCGCATGACTTGCGTGAGCTGGTCAGCAAGCTTGGGCTTAAAGGGTTTCATATTGCCGCATTTTCTTTTGGGCCGTTTGTGGCGCTCGATTATGCCCGCTCCAATCCTGGTCTTATTCGGTCGATGACCTTTTTTAATTTCGGTATGCTTCCGAACAATGCTTTTATAAAGGCAGTTTCCTCGAGTATCATTCCTTTCGTTTTCAACAACATGTTACGGAAACTGACCTGGTGGTTTCCTGCATACGTTTATGCCCGGCTTGTGCTCGCCAAGAATCCTGTTCCGCATCATGATATTCTTATAGCCTTCAGGAGTCTCGGGCTTTGTGCTCCGGATGCCATTGAACAGACAACCCTTCAGATAACCTCTTATGAGGTAACAGGCTCGGTGCCTGATATGGTCAGGGCGGTTGATGCCTCTCTTCTTTTTGTGGCAGGTGCGGGAGATGCGATCATGACCTGCAAGAATACCAAAAAACTGGTTGAGCTGACCGGCAAGGGTCGCTATGTTGAAATACCTAAATGCGGGCATCTGATCACCGTTGAATTGCCTGATATAGCCTCAGAGCTTATCATTGGGCATCTTGCAACCGTTGCTGGTTGTTGACGTCAACAGAGTGCTTCGCGTGCGGCCTTGGTGAATGATTTCATTTTCAGGCAGTCCTTGATACCGGCTGTGCTTTCGATTCCGCTTGCGGTATCAACGCCGTAAGGTTGGATATGGCGGATTGCTTCGCCGACATTGCTGGCCGTCAACCCTCCGGCCAGTATGGCATAGCAGGAGTCGCCGAGTTCACGGAAGATACGAGCGGCAAGAGAGCGTGTGATGCTCTCTCCTGTTCCACCCGCCATACCAGGCCGGTATGCATCGAAGAGAAATGCATTGACTCCGCTTTTTTTTGCAAACGCAAAAACCTCCGCTACTGCAAAATTTTCTTCAGGTCGAAAAACCTTGATCACTCTCGCTTCGGTGATCGATTGTGCTTTTTCCGGGCTGTAGTGCTCGCTGTGCAGTTGCGCGGTCTGGAGCCCGCAGAAGCGGCAAATTGCATTGATCTCTTCGGGGGAGTGATCAACAAAGATGCCTGCCGACACAACAAACGGTGGTAGTTTTTCAATAATCTCCCTTGCTCGTTCAGGAGTTATGTTTCGTGGACTCGTGTTGCTGAAGTTAAAGCCAAGTGCATCGGCCCCTGCCCGGCACGCCTCAAGGGCATCTTCCAGTCGCGTGATGCCACAGATTTTGATTTTTGTCATTTGTCAATTATGATTCCGTTTTCGATGCCGAAAAATATACAGATAAATGTTCAAACATCATCTTCTCCCCCGCCTGTAAGGGCTGGCCTTGTGCCTGCCCTTTTCTCGCAACAAGATTACGGTAACCTCTTGTGATTTTATGTT
>CAILXB010000139.1 GCA_903838025.1 uncultured Chlorobiaceae bacterium | reverse complement strand
TGGAGCTTCGCCCCACAGGTAACGCTCCCGATCTTCCAGGGAGGCCGGTTGCGCTCCAACCTCAAACTGGCTGAAACCAACCGCGATATTGCCGTCGCCCGATACGAAAAAGCTGTCCAGACTGCCTTCCGGGAGGTCGCCGATGCACTGGTCGCTCGTGCAACCTACACCGAACAATTGCAGGCGCAGCGTGCTCTGGTCAAAGAGAGCGATCAAGCCATGATCATCACGAAAGCGCGTTATGACCATGGCATCGATAGCCATTTCGCCCTGCTTGACGCCCAACGTTCCCTCTTCGAGGCCCAGCAGAACGAAATTCTGATCCATCAACAGACTCTTGCCAACCTGATCAACCTCTACAAAGCCCTCGGAGGCGGGTGGCAATAAGTAAAACTGGCGCCAGGCTTCTGTGGCTGAACCAAGGGAGAGTGCTGTTCGTTAACAGCCAGTTTTTCTTTCAAAAAGCTTTATATTTCGTTTTGTAGTAAAAAAAGTGTGGAGCTGTATTCAGGGGATGATCTGATGAACGAATATTTTAAATGAGGTTGACGATGAAAAAGCTGCCAGTGGGGATACAGACCTTCAGTAAAATAATCGAAGGTGATTACCTCTACATTGATAAAACGGAGATTGCTCGTAGCCTGATTGACAAATATCAATATGTTTTTCTGTCGCGGCCCCGGCGATTCGGCAAAAGCCTCTTTCTTGATACGCTGAAAAATATTTTTGAGGGGAAACGCGAGCTTTTCAGGGGGCTGCTGATTGAGGAGCAATGGAACTGGGATGTGAAATATCCGGTCATCAAAATCAGTTTCAGTGGAGGGATACACAGTCAGGAAACTCTTCGCAAAAACTTGTTCTATATCCTGAATGATAATCAGGAACGGCTTGATATTACTTGTGCGGAAAAAGAGGATCCCAACCAGTGTTTTGCAGAACTCATCAAAAAGGCCTCTCAAAAGTATCACCAGAAGGTGGTCATCCTGATTGATGAGTATGATAAACCGATTCTGGACAATATTGAAAACATTCCCGAGGCTCTCCTCATTCGGGATGGGATGCGTGACTTTTACACAAAAATCAAGGAGAACGACGAGTATCTGCGCTTTGCTTTTCTCACCGGAGTGAGCAAATTCTCCAAAGTCTCGCTCTTCAGCGGCCTGAACAATCTTGAGGATATCAGTCTGAACCCTGACTATGGCAATGTCTGTGGGTACACCCAGCTTGATCTGGAGACCACTTTTGCCCCTTATTTTGAAGGGGTGGATATGGAGCAGGTCAAACGGTGGTACAACGGGTATAATTTTTTGGGTGACAAGGTCTATAACCCTTATGATATTCTGCTCTTTATCAAGAACCATTATGAGTTTGACAATTACTGGTTTGAAACCGGTACGCCGCGCTTTCTGGTTGAGCTGATTAAAAAAAACAGTTATTTTCTCCCTGGTTTTTTAAACATCAACGTTAACAAGCGCCTGGTCAACAGCTTTGATATTGAAAATCTTAACCTGGAGACCATTCTGTTTCAGACCGGCTATTTGACCATCAAGCGGCTGATACCATCGGGCATGGGAGTTCGATACGAGTTGGGGTTTCCCAACAAGGAGGTGCAGATCAGTTTCAACGAGTATATTTTGCAATCGATGACGAGTGGTTCACAAAAAGAGCTGATCCGTAGTGAGCTGCTTGATCTTATTGAGGCCGGAGATGTTGGAGGTTTGGAACCCGTCATCAAGCGCCTTTTTGCCAGTATCGCCTATAATAATTACACCAACAATGATCTTGAGCGTTACGAGGGCTTTTACGCCAGTCTGCTCTATGCTTTTTTTGCCAGTATAGGGGTGGATATCATCGCCGAGGATGTGAGCAACAAAGGGAGAGTTGACTTGACGCTGAAGGCTGGCGGGAGAACCTTTCTTTTTGAATTTAAGGTGATTGATGGGGAGCCACTTGAGCAGATCAAGAGGATGAAGTATTATGAGAAATATAGTGGTGAACGCTATCTGATTGGCATCGTCTTTGACCCCAGGGCAAGGAATGTCAGCCGCTTTGAGGTTGAGAAGGTGTAGGCAAAGGGTGCTCACCTTCAACAATTTTGGGGGAAGCCAGCAACGCCCCCAAAAATTAGTGGCGTTCAGCTCATATTATACCCCGGCCCGCTTCCGCCTTCAGGCACACTCCATGTAATAACGCCATAAGGGTCGGCCACTTCGCAGGTTTTGCAGTGGAGGCAGTTTGAGGGGTTGAGTTTGAGCGCCGGAACGGGTTCGGTGGTTATTTCGTAGACGGCTGCTGGGCAGAAGTGCTGGCAGGGGTTGTTGAACTCCGCAAGGCATTTTTTGAGGCAGATTTCGGCAATATCTTCCGGTTTGATGTGCAGGTGGCAGGGCTGGTTCTCTTCGTGCATGAGGTTGGAGCGGAAGAGGCTTTGCTCTTTGCTGAAAGTTCTGTAGCCATCGGCCCTGAACTCTGGTATTGCAGTGAATGCGTTTTCTCTTTTTTTCAAGCCAGGGAAGGGGATGGACGCGAGACCCGGCAGACTCATTTGCGTTTTGGGTAATGAGAGACCGGGCATGCTGATTTGAAAGCCCGCCTGAAAGAGCCCGGCATAGAGCCCATTGTCGAAGGCTTTGCGGTAGTTCCGGGCGGCGTGCAGCTCTTCAAAGGCCCATGAGTTTTTGAACCGCTCAGCATAGCCGCCCAGCCGTTCGGTTGAGAAGTCGTTGTGCAGCAGCGCTTCAAAGAGGGTTTCGGCGGCAAGAAGGCCCGATTTCATGGCAAGGTGTATCCCTTTGTGGCGCTGCATGTTGACCATTCCGGCGGATTCTCCGGTCACGAGAAAGCCTGGCCCGTAAAGCTGCGGCATGGCGTCAAGGCCACCGGAGCTGATGGTTCTTGCTCCTGCTTCCATCATTGTTCCCCCGCTGAGGATTTTTGCAAGCAGCGGGTGGAGTTTGAAGCGCTGGAGGTTGAGATGCGGGTCGCAGATGGGCGAATCAGGCCCCAATGAGGATATGAATCCAATGGAGATGAGCGTCGGAGAGAAGGCGTAAAGCCATCCGCCGCCGTAGCTCTCTGCTGAAAGAGGGTGGCCAAAAAATTGCTGCACCTCTCCGGCCTTGAGACTCCCTTCTGCTATCTGCCAGGTCTCTTTTACCCCCGTTTCGTAGCGCTGCCCGGGGCACCCTGAAGGATAGAGTGCAGAGAGTTGGCGGAAGAGTGAGCCGTTGGAGCCTTCGCCAATCACTGTAACCTTGCTTTTGAGGAGCGCTCCCGGTTCAAAGTTGTGCTTTGCCTTTCCTTTGCGGTCGAGCCCCTTGTCGTCAGTAAGAATGCCCGCGACTCTGCCGTTTTCGAGAAAGGGGGCGGTGGCGGCGGTGCTGTCGAAGAGCTGGATGCCCTCCTCGTCAGCTTTTTCAGCCATCCATGAGCCAAGGCAACTGAGCGAGAGGAGAAGTGCTCCCTCGTTACTGAACTCTTTGGGGACAAAGGGGATTGGGAATTTTCTTTTGCTTTGCAGGAACCAGAGTTTCTCCTTTGATACGGTGGACTCAATCGGGCACCCCTGCTCGCGGTAGTCGGGAAAAAACTCTTCGAGTGCCTTTGGGTCGAGCAGCGCCCCTGAGAGGAGATGGGCGCCTGCGTGGCGTCCCTTGTCGATGACCGCTATTAAGGGTTCAAGAGGGGCTGTTGACTGGGTGTTGTGGCGCTTGATCATGCGCTGGAGGTGGATGGCCGAGGCGAGGTTGGCCGGGCCTGCTCCCACAAATACGATATCAAATTCGAGCGATTCACGTTCCTGTTTCATTGCGTTCATGCTGGTTGTTCAGAGAAGAATTCCGCCAAGAATCAGCGATGCGACGCTGAAGTAGATGACGATACCGGTAACATCGACAAGGGTTGCCACAAAAGGTGCTGAGGAGACTGCCGGGTCAAGGCCGAGCCGCTTCAAAAGCAAGGGAAGCATCGAGCCGGTGAGTGTGCCGAACATGACAATGCCTACCAGTGAAATGCCTATGGTTGCAGCGATGTAGAGCGTTTGTGTACTGTATTTGCCAAAGGCCATGCTCCACAGAATTACCCTGAATGCGCCAATAATGCCAAGAATAAAGCCAAGCGCCAAACCGGAAGCAAGTTCACGGCGCATCACCTTCCACCAGTCGCTGATGGCTATCTCACCAAGCGAGAGTGAACGGATAATAAGGGATGCTGCCTGTGATCCCGAATTACCTCCACTCGAAATAATGAGCGGTATAAAGGTTGCGAGCACAATCGCTCTAGCCATTTCATCTTCAAAATATGCCATTGCCGAGGCCGTCAGCATCTCTCCAACAAAGAGAATGACCAGCCAGACCGCCCGTTTTTTGATCAACTGGGGTATTGGCAGATCAATGTAGGGATCCTCAAGCGCTTCGATACCGCCGAATTTCTGGATGTCTTCGGTCTCCTCTTCTTCCGCGACATCGAGCATATCGTCAACCGTCACGACCCCGATGAGGTAGCCGTTGGAGTCGACGACCGGTAGCGCGACGCTGTCGTAGCGCTTGAAGGCTTCGAGTGCATCCGCCTGATCCTGCGAGGCGGTGAGAGTGATAATTTTCTCTTCGGCGATGATTTCACTCACCTTTTTGTCAGGCGGGGAGAGCAAAAGCGCCCGTGCGAGCAGCTCTCCCTTGAGCTTGCCGTTGTCGTCAACAACATAGATGACGTTGAGGGTTTCGCTCTCATGGCCGTAGGTGCGGATATAGTCGAGCACAAGATTGATATCCCAATCTTTTTTGACGCTGAGGTAGTCGGGCGACATGAGCCGTCCGACGCTTCCTTCGGCGTAGGCGAGCAGGGTTTTGGCAATCTTGAACTCTTTGAAGGAGAGGAGTTTCAGCAGTTCCTGAACCACGGTGCCCGGCAGCTCTTCGAGCAGTGCGGTACGGTCATCGGCCGACATGCTGTTGAGAATGTGGGTGACATGCTTTTTGGTCAGTGCCGTCAGCAGGTTCTGCTGTGAGTCAAAATCAAGATATTCAAAGGTTTCGGTGGCCAGATTTTTTGGCAGCAGACGGAAGAGGATCGCCTGTTCATTTTCAGGAAGATCGGAGATGAGTTCAGCAAGGTCAACCGGCAGCCAGTCGTTGAAAATCCGCTGTAAGGCACTGAAGTTGCGCTGCTCAATCAGCTCCCTTATTTCTGGCAAAAGTGAAGTTCCGATCATGGGCGGAGCAGGTTACGTCTATGGGGGTTTCGACCGCTTTTTGGCGGAGAGTGGCTCTGCATCAAAAAGAGTTATTTTTTGAAACTTTCCAATACGCACCGCTTTTTTTAACATTTGCGTAACCTTTCCTTTTCGGTGGCTAACAAAAATTACTTCGGGTCGGTTGTTCAGAACGCTGAGGGGTTGGTTGTTTCTATAGTTGCTTTTCCTCTATATGTGTTTCATGAAAGAAGATTAAAATTTGTAATGGTTCCGGTATGTAGTATAATGCAGTAAATTATGATGAAACTTCAACTCCTGTAAATTTCCCTGGTTAGTACATGGGCAGAGTTATTGCGATTGCAAACCAGAAGGGGGGTGTCGGCAAGACAACCACTTCCGTTAATATAGCGGCCTCCATTGCCATTTCCGAGTTCAGGACGCTGCTGATTGATATCGATCCCCAGGCTAATGCAACCTCTGGTTTTGGCCTCGAAATTGGCGATGAGATCGACAATACCTTTTATCAGGTGATGGTAAAGGGTGGCAAAATACAGGATGCCATCAAATCGTCCAGTCTGGAGTATCTTGATGTGCTTCCTTCAAATGTCAATCTTGTCGGGATGGAGGTTGAGCTGGTGAACATGAAGGAGCGCGAGTATGTGATGCAGAAAGCGCTCAAGGGTGTTCGCGACCTTTATGACTACATTATTATCGACTGCCCTCCCTCGCTTGGTCTTATTACCCTGAACTCGCTCACGGCGGCTGATTCGGTGCTCATACCGGTTCAGGCCGAATATTATGCGCTTGAGGGGCTGGGTAAACTGCTCAACACTATCAGTATCGTCCGCAAGCACCTTAATCCTAAACTTGAGATTGAAGGGGTTTTGGTCACCATGTACGATGCGCGGCTTCGTCTGGCATCGCAGGTTGCTGAAGAGGTCAAGAAGTTTTTCAAGGAGAAGGTCTACAAAACCTATATTCGCCGCAATGTGCGGTTGTCGGAAGCGCCGAGCCACGGCAAGCCGGCCCTGCTCTATGACGCCCAGTGTATTGGGTCGAAAGACTATCTCGATCTGGCTCAGGAGATTTTTGAGAGAGATGGCAATATTAACAAATTTAAAGTTCGTCAGCCGTAGCTGACCGGGTAAGCTGATGGGTGATATGGCGAAAAAAGCATTGGGACGTGGACTGAAAGCGCTGTTTCAGGACGAGGGATTTGCCTCTGTTTCGAAGGAGGAGAGGGAGGAGTGTGCGCCGGTTGGAAGTATCGGAAGTCTGCCCATCGAAAAGATCATTGCAAATCCTTTTCAGCCCCGCAAGGAATTTGATGAAACGGCTCTCGAAGAGCTGAAGAACTCCATTCTTGAAAACGGGGTGATTCAGCCGGTGACGGTTTGCCGCGATGGTGATGGTTATCAGCTCATCAGTGGAGAGCGGCGGCTCAGGGCGGTCACACTGGCGGGCTTCAAGTTTATTCCCGCCTACGTCATTGATGCGCATGACGATTCAACCAAGCTTGAACTTGCGCTGATCGAGAATATTCAGCGTGAAGACCTTAATGCTATCGAAATTGCCCTCGCCCTTAAAAGTCTGACCACAAAGTGTAATCTGACACAGGAAGAGATTGCGCAGAAGGTGGGCAAAAACCGCTCCACCGTCAGCAATTTTCTTCGTCTGCTCAAGCTGCCACTCCAGATTCAGGACAGCATCCGCAATCGTGAAATCTCTTCAGGTCATGCACGCGCACTTGTCAATCTTCCCGGTGAACAGCAGCAGTTGAAGGTGTGGAAACAGATTCTCGCCCATCAGCTCTCTGTCCGCCAGACCGAGGCACTGGTGAGCCGCATGTTCAGGGAGCAGTCAAAGCCCATCCAGACGGCCTCTTCGGAGCGCTCTTCGTACTTGACGGAGCTTGAGG
>CAILXB010000138.1 GCA_903838025.1 uncultured Chlorobiaceae bacterium | reverse complement strand
CAGCACCAGATTGTTCCGCCAACCATCAATCTTGACAATCTTGACCCGCTGGTTGACCTCGACGTAACACCGAACACACCAAGACCTCGCACTATCGAATATGCGCTCAACAACGGCTTCGGCTTTGGCGGGCACAACGGCTCGCTGATTTTCAGGAACGGTTCATCGCTCTGAGGCAGTACCGTTGCTGGCTTTGGAAAAGTTTTGGCAAAAGCTGAAAGGCTTGGTTGATTTGGGAGCGGATGAGAGTGAAAAGAGTTACAGAACAGAGTGTGCCCTTTCGGATGAGACGGTTGCTTATTTGCAACAACTCATTGGAGAACCAGGCATCAACCTGCTGCTCTTCCAGACGGCGCTGACTCACCGCTCGGTTGTTCACGACCCAGCCACACCTTGCCCCATCGAATCGAACCAGCGCCTTGAATTTCTTGGCGACTCGATACTCGGTATGCTGATTTCGGAATATCTTTTCAAAAGCTTTCCCGAAAGTGCCGAAGGAGAGCTTTCAAGCAACCGCGCCAAAATTGTCAACAGCAAATCCCTTGCCGGTTTTGCCCGCAGCCTTCAGCTTGGTGACCACCTCATCCTCGGCGAATCGGCCGATCACCATAAAATTCGGAGCAGCGAATCAGCCCTTGCCGATGCATTCGAATCCCTCATTGGCGCCATCTATCTCGACAAAGGCATCAAGGCCGCCTACGATTTTGTGATACACCACATCATTGAACATGTCAATTTCAAGACGATTGTAGCCGCCGAGCATAACTATAAAAGCCGCCTCATCGAGCACACCCAGTCGAACCATCTCCCGCCACCCCTCTACACCGTGATAACCGAAACCGGCGCAGAGCACGAAAAGAGCTTCACCGTATCAGTAAGCTGCTCCGGCCAGCTCCTCGGCACAGGCACCGCCCAACGGAAAAAAGATGCCGAACAGCTCGCCGCCAGGGAGGCTATGGAGAAAATTGAAAATGATCTGTCCCTGCGTACATCCGTATAGCAACAAACCGCTCTTCCTGTTGCCTCTGGCCTGTACAAATAACTCTCATACTCTTCATACCTCAAGCGCCGCGCCATACACTTTCAACCAGGATACCTGTTTTTGATACTCAGGATAGTACTTGTCAACCTCATTCCAGAACTCCGCATTGTGCCTTTTGTGTTTGAAGTGACACAATTCATGGACGATCAGATAATCAATAACGCTCGCGGGAGCCATCATGATCTTCCAGTGGAAATTGACTTTTCGTTTTCTATCAGAACAGGATGCCCATCTCCTCTGTAATTCCAGCACTGCAATCTCTTCAATGGATAGCCCCATCATTTCAGCATATTTCTTGACGCGAGGAGGGATAAACTTGTAGCCACGCTTCCGGTAAAACTCCTTGAACAATCCATCAAGCGTTACTCGTGACTCTTCCGGTGCATAAAAATAACGCCCTTTGAATTCGATCTCTTTTGTCTCTGCATTGAATTGCAGGTAATAATTCCTGCCCAAATAAAGAAACGATTGCCCGTTTACCGGCTCACGCGTTATGGCATGTTCGTTCAGTATTCGTTGCAGACGCTCATTGAACAGGGTGTAGATGGCCAGCGCCGTTTTTAAATGGGATGCAACGCCGAAATAATCAACAACAATGCCATGCTCCTTGACTGTACTGATCTTCTATCAATGCTCGGGATATAATCAAATCCTGTTCGACCTGGGATAACTGCGGCCATGGAGCATGATTTTGCCATTCGGTGATGTAGTCAAGAGGAATCATGTTTCAGGATCAATTTTTTCATTCGGAAAGAGCCGTCACCTCCGGGGTTGACACTTTCAAATATCCACGAGGAGTTTTAAAATTCCGGGTAGGCATCAGAGCAACATTCTTCCGGGCAATAAAATCAATCTGTACACTGCCGCAGGTAATCCTTGGCCGAGTACGGAGTGTCATCACTTGAAAAACCTGGGGTCGATGATGAGCTGCACCATGATGTTCGGCAGCGGTGAGGAGTGCTGCATAGTAGGGTTCTTCAAGGAGCTCCATCAATGCCGGAATAAACTGGTTCGCGGGCAAACAGCCAAGCTGACGGTATTCTGGAGTAAGAATAACACAGAACCCTCTGAACGGCATGGCGATTTCTCCCTTATGCCGCAGACGCCCAAGTGCTGCACGGGTAGCGATAACGCTGGAACCAAGTGCTTCCGAAGCCTCAAGACCACTGAAACAGTAAATTCCCTGAGCAAGCTGCCTATCAATGTAGTGTGCAATGAGCATAAGAGATAATACGCAAATTTCAAATCTTGAAAAACTCCCGTTCCTCGTCGATACCACAAACCACCAACAGCTTCAAACCGTCGCTGTTCAAATGAACACGGAGAGCCTGAACCTAATCTCTCAGATCAACGAGGAAATCCCGCTTACTGCAAATCGTCAAGTTTTCCCATGAACATGGGCGCATAACAGGAGGAGATGCTATCAATTTAGCAGGCAATACTCACCACCACTCTTCCTGGAGGAAAAAGAAAGCTTTTGAAAATCAAATTTATATGTATAAAATAGAGTTACAATCGATTAGTGCATGACTTTTGAATGCAAAAGAGAGGCAAATCCGGGGCTACATCATGACAGGGCTACGAGAAGTAAAAAAACAGCTTCGGCCAGGAATGGCGTACAGGCGATCGGATCTGCAGCAATGGTCAAACGCTGTTGATCGCCACATCAGGCAACTACAAAATGATGGTACACTCCGCAAGCTCTCAATGGGTCTGTACTACCGCCCCAAGCAGACCGTTTTTGGTGAAGTACCCGTTGACGATAAAACGTTGGTACAGGCTTTTCTCAAAGATCACCGATTTCTGTTGACATCTCCCAACGCCTATAACTCTTTGGGGGTTGGTACAACGCAACTGTACAACAAAACGGTTGTTTACAACCACAAAAGGCACGGCAAGTTCAAATTAGGCGAACGCACGTTCGACTTTCGAAAAAAGGCTTTTTTCCCCCTGAAACCCTTCCCTGAATTTTTGTTGGTTGATCTTGTCAACAACATCAAAGAGCTGGCTGAAGACGAAGAGCTGGTGCTCTCTCATGTCAAAGAAAAAGCGCACTCCATGGATAAAATAAAACTTGCCAGAGCTATCCGTGAGTATGGAGGGGCAAGAGCACAAAAAATTTTTGAAACATCATCAGTGAACAATGCCAAAGTTACTGCATAACCACAAAGATTTCAATGCGTTGATCAGCATTGTCGCCAACAACATGTCGATTGCTCCTGCACTGGTTGAAAAAGATTATTGGATCATGCACTGCCTGTATGGATTGCAGAAAATGAACCTGACCTTTGAGCTGAAGGGCGGCACATCGCTCTCAAAAGGGTACGGTATTATTGAGCGCTTTTCAGAAGACATTGATATACGGATTGAGCCACCTGCTGAAATGCATGAGTATTCCGGGGAAAGTGTGCCAGGTATTCCGGGTGAAAGTGTACCACCCATTCCGGGGCAAAGTGTGCCACTTTTTCAAGCCAGATTTGTTGTCAGAATTTATATAATTTTTTCCAATTTCTTTCTTCTTAATGATTCACCTTTCAGCTCAAGCCGGTGAGCATTTCCGACCAGTCGATCCATGATTCCGTCGGCAATGGTAGGCTCTCCAATTACGTCATGCCACTGGGCAACTGGAAGCTGAGAAGTGATCATTACAGCTTGTTTTCCATACCGGTCTTCAAGGAT
>CAILXB010000137.1 GCA_903838025.1 uncultured Chlorobiaceae bacterium | reverse complement strand
CTTGAGTTAATCTTTAAAGCATAAACGTATGTCAGAAAAAAAATCCAATGAAACAAAGGCAGATGTGAAGGGAGTGTTGTCTCAGCTTGAAGGAATTCTTGATGAGTACATGGTACAGAAGGCCCCATTTACCTTGCCGAAAGAGGTCAAAGAGTTTATTGTTAATGTGTCACCATATCTGATTATTGTTTTCGCGGTTATGGCGTTACCACTGATTCTTGCTGCTCTGGGTATTACTGCCATTTTCTCTCCATTTGCGATGATGGGTGGTTATGGATATGGATTTGCATGGGGATATGGCGCAATTGTTGGGCTTGTGGTTGCGGTTGTTACAATTATCATGGAAATCGTTGCGGTTCCGGGATTATTCAAACGCAGCGAAGCTGCATGGAGATTGCTTTTTTATGTAAGTATTGTCACTCTGATTGGAAATATTCTTTCTCTCAGCGGCATTATCAGTGGAATCATCGGCGCAGTTATCGGCTGGTACATTTTGTTCCAGGTAAAAGAGTTGTACAACAAGTGATTTCGTACTACAATAAACACGGGCACAAAAGATTCATGCAATGAAAATAAAACGGATTTTTTTCGCTCTCTGGGTGGCGGTTGGAATCGCGGGTTTTTCTTTGATGGCGCACGCTGAAGAGAGTCAGATTGTGGTTTCGGCATCAGGAAAGGTATCGGTAAAGCCGGATATGGCAGAGTTTGGCGTTGTCGCACAATCGAATGCAAAAAGTGCGGAGAGAGCTGCTGCCGAGACCGCCGAGAAGTATCGCCTTGTGCAGGCTGGACTTCGGACAGCCTCCGTTCCTCTTGAAGATGCGCCTACTGTAAGCTATACGGTATCCCCCAATTGGGAATGGAATCAGTCGCTGGGGAAGAGTGTGTTAAAGGGTTACAGTGCTCGTCATGTCATCATGGTCAAGGTTCGAAACCTCGGCCTCATTGGACGGGCAATTGATGCCGCAGTACAGGCTGGAGCTGATGAGGTACAGAGTATAACCTTTTCATCGAGCAGTTACGACAAGCTTCGTCAGCAGGCGCTTGCTGTTGCGGTTGGCAATGCCCGGAAAGATGCCACAGTCATGGCTGATGCGGCAGGTGGACATCTCGGTCAGTTGATTGAGGCCGCCGTCAGTCAGCCGCAGTACGTCGGTAGACCGGCGATGGATGTGATGGCATTGAGGGCTGCTCCGGCTCCCACTTCCACTGAAATAGCACCCTCTGAGCAGGATATTGTGGTCACGGTAACTTCACGCTGGCGTTTTATTGTCCCGCCAGCAGGAACGTAGTTCGGTCAAAAGAGTTCACGACCACCAGCGCCTGAGAGCGATGTTCCGCCAGACAAGCTGGGGCGATCTCAGCATCTTTTCCCGGTATGGTTTCAGCCGCCTTCTGCCTGCTCGTTCTGGAGCGGCAGAAGCTCCAGCAAAAAATTCTCCGGGTTTGCCCCTTACGAAAAAAAACTTATATTTGGGGGCTATTTTTATCCCTGCTTCGCATTCATGTTCAACCGCAGAAAAGTTTTTTTGATAATTGCTTTCCTTCGGGCGAGTTGCGACGGTTTTATATTTGTATTTGCCAGTTGGACTTTCAGGGGGTGCTCTGGTTTAATTCAGTATGTAGTACATTTGTATGATTATCCGATTGCTGATGGTATTTGTTCTGTTTTTTGTGTTGGTTTTTCCGGTACAGGGTCACTCGCTCTCTTTCGATATCAATCCTTTTAACAATAATAGTTCTGTATTTTCCAGATTTCCTGAACTCAGTGGCAAGATAAGT
>CAILXB010000136.1 GCA_903838025.1 uncultured Chlorobiaceae bacterium | reverse complement strand
CAGAGCCAGGCAATAACGGTGAGCTTCCGGCCAACATATTTTTTCAGGTCAGGCCGCTCTTCGGCCATTGCTGCTGTCACTTCGATCTTTGGATAGAGGTGACCTATTCGTTTCTCGGCTTCGTCACGCATCCATTGACCGTAGTAGCGCACATCCTCCGCCAAGCCCTGGGCACCTTTCCAGTCCCGCCCCATTTTATCAGCAAACGATTTTTGCTGCCATTCGGGATTAACCGGCTGCTTCCCTGCAAACTTCGGCGGAATCTCAATCATTGCCTTGTTGATCAGCACGGCCACCGGGTTGAGGTCACTGGCATAACTTTCCAATCCAAGCCGTTGCGCTTCAAGTGGCAGCGCTCCCCCTCCGGCAAAGGGGTCGTGAAAGGCTGGCAGTTTGTAGCGGTCGAACAGCTCACTTGCTCGCGGATGATCGGCATTCTCTGCGCAGGTGTAACGCCAGCTCTGCCAGATCTCCTCACGAGCCTGCTGCAACACCGTTTCGTTGGTGGTGTTCTCCCATTTCACCAACTCTTCAATAATGCGAAAGAGCCGTTGACGCTCTTTTTCCTGCTTCTTCTCGGTAGGAAATATATCAGGATGGGCTGAAGGGTCATCCACCATCTGGGCAAAAATCACCGCCCGTGCCGCAGCCAGAGGTCGCCGCGCCCACCACAAATGAAGCGTCGAAGGGTGGCCATGGCGAATGGATTTTTCACGAGCACTGGCAACATTGATCGCTTCAAGCGGCAGCGCAACTTCTATGAGTTTTTTCTTGTATATCATGGTTCCAAAATCGCCTTTGAGAGCGAGTAAAACTGTTTCAAATGGCCGTTGGTGTCAGGCTGAAGATACTCTTTACAAAGCCAGCTCACTATGTCAGGGTCAGGCTCTTCACCAAGAATATCAATCAAATCTCGTGCATGTTGATGCCGACGGTCAATCAGACGAGAGCAATCGAGGCCGAGATAGCCAATCAAAAAGAGTGACTTTTCTTTATCGACCGGAGTCGGGTTGATGCTGCCATCAAGCAAATAACTGAAGAGTGACGAGGTTTCCGTGTCATGGGGAGAGGAAAAACGTGCTGCATCCCACTCGTAATTCGGATTCCGTTGCCGGTTATCCTTGTAATGTCCGCAATGTTTTGCATTGCCGCCATTGCATGAGAGGGCCAGATTTGTGTAATCGTAGGTTCGTTTTTGATTTCTCTGGCGCGGCTCAAGATGTTCGACATGGTTGCCGCTATCCTCAATCTGATGTTCACAATAGCAGCAGAGTCCGTGTTGCTCCTGGCGCAAACCAGTATGTAGATCGCTATGGCATGGGGTGCCAATGAACTCACTCCATGGCTGGTTTTTCGGTTGCCGAGCAAGGCAATCCGGTGGTGCTTTGCGTTGAATTGTCCTCATCTCTCGCCAAGTATCTTTATCTGCTTTACACGCAGGTCAGCGCGAAGAAGATCGGGGTCGCTTGTGCCTAATGCAGATTCAAGTTCGTTGCGCAAGTTGGTT
>CAILXB010000135.1 GCA_903838025.1 uncultured Chlorobiaceae bacterium | reverse complement strand
TCAAAGGAGATCTCCTGGGGAAGATAGCCGATGGTGGTGTCGGCCGATTTCATAAAATGGCCGGTGGTGATGAGGGCTGAATCGGTTGATGGTCCGCTGATAAGGCGCAAAAGGGTTGTTTTTCCTGTTCCGTTAAGGCCGACGAGACTGACATGGTCTTTGTCGCCAATGCGGAATGATGTATCGGTCAGGAGCTCTTTGGTTCCGACGCTGAGAGAGAGGTTACGGGCTTCAAGCATGATAGAGAGAACTTGGGAAAATGGGCGACTTCATTGAAAAATTTTAAAACACGGTTGAAAAGATACGATATTTCAAGGGAAGCATCATGCTTCTTCATTTTTTCGCAAAGGGAGTGGTTGTTAAGGCCGCCATGGAGTTTCTTTGCTTTGCACTGATGGTATGGAAATGTGGTGATAACTGAAAGAAAATGGTGTGTTGAGCGGTGACTTACGAAATATTTTTGTGGAAAAATGAATATATTTACTTTTGATCGCATGAAAAGCGCAAGTTTTTAAGGTAGAAATCGTCAAAGGGGAAGTGAGCAGTTTTTTCATCGAAGGGTAATGAAGATTATTAACAGGTATCAAGAATAAGAGCCCGTTTGCAATGAAATCAAAAATGTATCTGTTTCTGGCGCTGTTGTTTTTCCTCTTTGCATCGCCGTTGCGGGCCGAAGAGATGCTGACTTGGCGGCAGTGTGAAAGCGAGGCCCGGGCGGCGCATCCCGACCTCTCGACGGCCCTTGCGCTTTTGCAGCAGGCTGAGGCCGACAAGCGCATTACGGGTGGTGCACTTCTTCCCCGGCTCAGTATGGCGGTAAGCTCAGTGGAGAGCGGGACAACGGCCAGTGGTACCAATTCTTCGGCAGCACACTCCTACTCCTTGACGGCGCAGCAGCTTGTGTATGACGGGCATAAGAGGTCGAACACCGTTGCCAGTAACCGGGAGGCAATCAAGGGGGCGCAATATAATTATGATGTGGTTTCTGCTGATCTCCGTTTTGCCCTTCGTTCAGCATTTACCCAGTTGCTTAAAGCGCAGGAGCTTGTCGGGCTTGCCGCTGAAATTGCTGATCGGCGGCAGAGAAATGTCCGTCTTATCAGTTTGCGCTATCAGGGAGGACGGGAGAATATTGGGTCGCTTCGCCAGGCGGAGGCCGATTTGGCTCAGGCGGAGTTTGAAGTTTTGCAGGCGAAACGGGGGCTGGTGCTTGCCCAAACAACTCTTGCTTCGGCTCTTGGGCGTGACAGCCATAAACCCATCAAGGTTCATGGTGCATTTGAGGCCAGTGAGCTTTCGGCCACAAAGCCTGATCTTGCTCTGCTTGTAAAAAATAATCCACTCTTTCAGCAGCTTGATACCAAAAGCAAGGCTGCCCGTTTTGATCTTGATGCGGCAAAAAATGCCTTTTCACCAGAACTTTATCTCACTTCATCGCTTGGCCGGCGTGCGGTTAACAGCTTTCCGTCTGATGCGGTTGACTGGAGTGCCGGGCTGACCCTTTCCGTACCAATTTATGAAGGTGGGAGTGGTCAGGCAAGGGTTTCGAGGGCGATGGCGGTGGTGAGTCAGCAGAATTCGCAGGAAAAGAGTGGCTATCTCCAGATTTTTAACACGCTCGAAGAGAGCTGGAAAAATTTTCAGGATGCGCGTCAACTGGTTGTGGTGAAGAAGAAATTTCTTGAGGCTGCCCAGGAGCGCTCGGCTATTGCCAACGCACAATATTCGAATGGTCTTGTGACCTTTAACGACTGGGTGATTATCGAAAACAATCTTGTGAGTGCAAAAAAAGAGTTTCTTAATGCCGGGGCAAATCTGTTGATTGCCGAGGCTCAATGGATTCAGGCAAAAGGAGATGGTATTGATGGGTAGACGTAAAATAATGGTAGGGGGCGTTCTTGTTGCACTTCTGGTTCTTGGAGCCATCGGGTTTTATTTTTTCCGCAATAACAAGAGCGCAAAGCAGAGTTTTGAAGAGGTTCGTCCTTCAAGGGGCACCATCTCCTCAATTGTTTCAACGACGGGATCGGTGGAGCCGCAAACCCGCGTAAAGATCCAATCGTCGGTTGGTGGACGGATTGAGGAGATTCTGGTTGAAGAGGGGCAGCAGGTCAAGAAGGGGGAAGTGCTTGCCATGCTCAGCTCTACCGAGCGGGCAGCACTGCTTGATGCTGCTAAATTGCAGGGAAAAAGTGAGCAGGGGTATTGGCAGAAGGTCTACAAGGAGACTGCCGTTATTTCGCCGATGGCCGGACAGGTTATTGTGCGCAGTGTCGATCCTGGTCAGACGGTGACCACGAGCGATTCGCTCTTTGTGCTCTCTGACCGGCTTTTGGTGAAGGCTTATGTTGATGAAACCGATATCGGGCGGGTCAAGGTGGGGCAGAAGGCGGTGATTGGTCTCGATGCCTACCCTGAAATCAAGGTGAACGGGGTTGTTGGTCACATCTATTATGAGTCACACCTGCAGAATAACGTTAATATTTACAATGTTGATGTTCTTCCCGAGCGGATTCCCGAAGTGTTTCGCTCCGGTATGAGTGCCAATATTGAGATTTTTGTGCAGGAGAAGCAGAATGCGCTGCTTTTGCCAGTTGCGGCGGTGCAGAGCAGAAACGGCAAGACGGTGGTGTTGCAGCGCCGACGCAGCAAGCCGGATGAGGTGCGTTACCACCCGGTGCAGACTGGCTTGCAGGATGAGGTTCATATCGAGATTCTTGAAGGGTTGAGTGACAGTGCTGTTGTGTTGCTTGCTGATACCTCTTTTGTTCTTCCTGGAAAAAAGGGGGGCTCGAATCCTTTTATGCCGCAGCGTAACAGGGCACGATGATGAAACCCATTCTTCAGCTTGTTGATGTACACCGTACCTACCAGATCGGCGAAAGTACCGTTCAGGCTCTGCGCGGGGTTTCACTGACCATAGAGCAGGGCGAGTTTGTGGCTATCATGGGTGCTTCTGGCTCAGGGAAGTCCTCACTGTTGCAGATTCTGGGGTTGCTCGATAATCCCGACAGGGGTGATTTCATGATTCTTGGTAACAATGTCAATACTTTGACGGAAGATGAGCAGGCCGGATTGCGCAACAATGTTGCCGGCTTTGTTTTTCAGCAGTTTCATCTGCTCAAGCGCATGACCATTGTCGATAATGTGCGGCTTCCCCATATCTACAGTGGCTTGAAAGGGGATTTTCGCCAGGAGGCGATAGCAAGGCTGAAGCTTGTTGGACTGGATCACCGAATGGATCATACACCCAACCAGCTTTCGGGAGGTGAACAGCAGCGGGTGGCCATTGCGAGGGCGCTCATCCGTGATCCGCTCATTATTTTTGCTGATGAGCCGACCGGCAATCTCGACTCAAAAAACTCCGCAGAGATCATGAAGATTCTCAAAGGGTTGCATGACGAGGGAAAGACCGTCATTATGGTGACGCATGAAAATGAGATTGCGGCCTTTGCGGGTCGTGTCATTATTATGAGGGATGGTCTTATTGTTTCGGATGAGCGGAGGGAGGGTATGCAGCCCGCTGTGAGTGCTACCAGGGAAATTAAGCTTGATTCTCCCGTTTCCGGAAAAGGCGGGTTGTGGAAGGATGGTCGCTTTACCGGATTTATGGCTCAGGCATTCCAGTCCATTCTTGCCAACAAGATGCGCTCTTTTCTCTCTGTACTTGGAATTTTTGTCGGGGTTGCCTCGGTTATTGCCATGATGGCGCTGGGTGAGGGTGCCAAGGCGGCCATGCAGGAGCAGTTGAAATCGATGGGGTCGAACATGCTCTCCATCAGGGGAGGATCGGCCAGAATCCATGGCGCGGCGCAGGGGGCGGGTGCAGTTGCCCGCTTTACCTTTACTGATGTGGATGATATTGCTTCGCTCCGCACACTGGTCAAAAATGCCAGCGGAGTGGTCAACGGTAACGGCAGAATTGTGTATGGCAACAAAAACTGGAGTTCGCAGTTGACGGGCGCGGGCTTCGATTACGGTACCATGCGTGCGGTGGAACCCACCGTCGGCAGGTGGTTTACTCGTGAAGAGATTCAGGCGCGCTCAAAGTCGGCTATTATTGGCGTGACGGTGGTCAAGGAGCTTTTCGGGGGCAGCAATCCTCTTGGCAAGACCATCAAGATTAACAGAATTAATTTCAAGGTTATTGGTATTGCTCCTGCCAAGGGTTTTTCAGGACCACAGGACGAGGATGACGTGGTTATTATTCCGGTAACGACGGCCATGTACCGGGTGCTTGGCAAGGAGTATCTCAGCGGAATTTTTGTTGAGGTCGCTTCGCCTGCGCTGATTGAAAAAGCCAAAGCGGCGATTGGTGAGCAGATTCGCAAACGCCATCGACTGAAAGAGGATGATGATTCGTTCAATATCAGGGATATGACTGAAATCCAGAAGATGTTGAGCAGCACAACGCAGACCATGAGCCTTTTGCTTGGTTCCATTGCGGCCATTTCGCTTCTGGTCGGTGGCATCGGAATCATGAATATCATGCTTGTTTCTGTAACTGAACGAACCAGGGAGATTGGCTTGCGCAAGGCGATTGGGGCGCGAAAAAGCGATATCATGTTGCAGTTTCTTGTTGAATCGGTTGGCATGACCATCAGCGGAGGCTGTATCGGGATTCTTGCAGGTATTGGCATCTCTCTGATTTTGGCTACGTTTGCTGGATGGGCGGTCAAAACCTCGTTGGTATCGGTTTTGCTGGCGACTACCTTTTCGGCTCTTATCGGCATCTTTTTTGGTCTCTGGCCCGCCAGAAAAGCAGCCGCACTCAAACCGGTGGAGGCACTTCGTTTTGAGTAAAGGGTGGAGACAGAGAAAAATTTTTTTTTGTGCAAGATTTTTTGAGAAAACACGTCGAACTTGGTGGATAGCAATCTGCCGGGTTCGGTGAGTGATGATTGATGATTGATAGGTTGAGCCCGGGCGGATTGTATTCATCTCCTCTGATGTTGTGGTAATCCCATATTTTTTTTTATCTTGAACTTGCCTTTTATTGCGTGGTTATTTTCTTCGTTTTACCGATGGATAACAGTCGCAAAGAATCAATAATGTTTAACAACATTCATCATGAAACTCGTCGAAAAAAAAATCGTCACCCGGTTCTGGATGATGTTTTTGTTTACCGGGATGATTCTGGTTTCGCTTTCAGCACTCTCTTTTGCGGCGGCTCCAAAGATTGGCGAGAGCTACGGCGGAGGGATTGTTTTTTATGTTGATGGTTCCGGTCAGCATGGCCTTGTTGTCGCTAAAGCGGATATGACGGCTCACTCCGATGGCAAGCGGGCGGGTGAGTTGAACTGGTACGATGCCAAAACGGTAGCCAACTCTTTTGTAGAGGGTTACAGCGACTGGTTTTTGCCAAACAGGGAGCAGTTGAATCAGCTCTATCTCCAGAAAAGTGTTGTTGGTGGTCTTGTGGAGACGTACTATTGGAGCTCTTCCGAGAGCGATTTGAATAACGCATGGGCACAGAATTTCGCCAGTGGAAAGCAACTTGCAGGTAGTAAGGCAAACGGCAGTTGTGTTCGGGCGGTGCGTTTTTTTTAATGTATCAGGTGTTGCATTGATTCATTATAGTAAAGACGCGTTATCTTTAATCACTATTTTTGTTGATAACCTTTTACCTGATAAACAGATTTAACGACGAGTGTTATGAATATTGGGGAAGAGCATGGCGGTGGCATTGTTTTTTTTGTTGATGGAACACTGGAGCATGGCCTTGTTGCCGCCAAAGAAGATCTGTCGGAGCGCTTTTCTTGGTTTGATGCCAAAGCGGTATGTCATGATTTTGTGGATAACGGTTACAGTGATTGGTTTTTGCCGAACAAGGATCAATTGAATATGCTTTATCTCCAGAAAAGTATTGTCGGCGGTTTTGCCGATTACAGTACCGGGTACTGGAGTTCATCGGAGTTTACTGTAACCAACGCGTGGTTACAGCTTTTTGTCAATGGCTTTCAGAGCCATGGCCACAAGCGCTACCTTAATCGCGTAAGGGCTGTGCGTTTTTTTTAGCTTTACCACGGGTTCACGACGTGCTGTTGTTGAACCCAAAAAATACAGGAGAAAAGAGATGGGCTGGCTGAAGAATATCTTTTTAACCAAAAAGGATGATAACCTTGAGCGTCTGGTAGGTCGACTGGTTTCCTATAAAGAGGAGGCTCTTGTTCTTGACGCATTGCGTGAAGCGATGGCTCTGGCACAGAAAGGCGATGAGCTTGGTGTCAATGCCTTGAATGAGGCGATTCGACGCAGACGCGGTATGAAGGAGGTGACCTTCTATGTGCCCAACGGCGGGTTGATTATGCGATTTGATGAAGAGATCATGGAGGCTGAGGAGAAGTTACTGTCGTTTGCCAAGTCTGGCAAGTTGCTTGATGATCCTGCTTTGACCCAGAGTCTTATTTCAACAGCGTTACGCGTATCGCAAGATGGTCTCAGCTCGCTTCTCCGCAAAATCTTTACTCTCGCAGGTTCCGAGCAGGGATATGATTTTCAGTTGTTATTCAACCAGATGCAGTCAGCCATCAATCTGAGGAGTGCGAATGGACAAGGACCATCGATTCAGCAGATGGCAATGGAGAACCAGAGTGACACGGTTTCGCAGGTACCGCCTGCAGTCAGGGTCAAGGTTGGTGAATATTATTGCGGCGGAATTGTTTTTTATCTCAACGCGACAGGGCAGCATGGTCTTATTGCCGCCAAAGCAGATATGCAGGGTCACTCTGTGGACAAAGAGGAGGGGTATTTTACCTGGTCTGATGCTAAAGTGGCATGTCATAACCTTGTGAGCAACGGTTACAATGACTGGTTTTTGCCGAATAAGGATCAACTGAACCTGCTTTATCTTAATGGCGGTGCAGTTGGTGATTTTGTGGATAAATTTTATTGGAGTTCCACTGAGCGTGATGCAAGTAATGCGTGGAGGCAGTTCTTCGGCGATGGGTACCAGCACGACTACAGCAAGTCGCAAGGCTATCGTGCCAGAGCGGTCAGGGCATTTTAGTAAAAAAATACCCCGCAGATTCTCTCTTGCGGGGTATTTTTTTGCGTGGTGCCGTAATGGTTCTGTTTCAGGAGGCGGCCAATGCTTCCTGTACCTTCAGGGCTGCATCGCGCAGTCCTTTGGCGGCGATAAGGTTCAGGCCTGATTCATCAAGCATTTGCTGTGCCATTGGGGCGTTGGTTCCCTCAAGGCGCACAATAACCGGCAGGTGAAGTCCGATTTTTTTTGCGGCCTCAATGATGCCTGCGGCGACACGGTCGCAGCGAACAATGCCTCCAAAAATGTTGACAAGAATTGCTTTGACGTTTTTGTCGCTCAAAATGATCTTGAATCCCTCTTCGACCGTCTGGGGGCTGGCTGAACCGCCGACATCAAGGAAGTTGGCCGGTTTGCCGCCGGCGAGCTGGATCATATCCATGGTACCCATGGCCAGACCTGCGCCATTGACCATACAGCCGACATTACCGTCAAGACGGACATAGTTGAGATTTGATTTTGAGGCTTCGACTTCAAAAGGATCCTCTTCGTGGGTATCGCGCAGTTCAAGGAAATCTTTGTGGCGGAAGAGAGCGTTGTCGTCAAAATTGATTTTTGCATCAAGTGCCAGTACTTTACCCTCTTTGGTAACGACAAGCGGGTTGATTTCAGCCAGTGCAGCATCAATAGAGACGTAGGCGTTGTACAGTGCGGTGATAAAGCTGACGGCGTTGCGGAACTGCTCACCCTTGAGTCCAAGGAAAAAGGCTGCCTCGCGAGCCTGGAAACCCTGGATTCCGAAGAGTGGATCAATCTGGATTTTCAGGAGCAGTTCAGGACTCTCTTCGGCAACTTTTTCAATTTCCATACCCCCTTCAGTCGAAATCATCAAAACATTTTTTGATGTTGAGCGATCAAGGGTAACGCCGACATAAAACTCTTTTTCGATATTCATTCCCTCTTCGACAAGCAGCCTTCTGACCTCTTTGCCCTCAGGGCCGGTTTGGTGGGTTACAAGGGTGATGCCGATCAGTTGCTGGGCAATGTCAAAGGCCTCAGCAGGCGATTTTGCAAGTTTCACGCCTCCAGCTTTTCCTCTGCCGCCTGCATGAATCTGTGCTTTTACAACAACAACCGGACAGCCGAGTTCTTCAAAGAGCTGCTCAGCCGCCAGTTTCGCTTCATCGGGCGAATAGGCAACAATTCCTCTTGGCACGGCAACCCCGAATTTTCTCAGGATATCCTTGCCTTGATATTCATGAATGTTCATATTTTTGTGTCTTGGGTTACTGACGATAGTTTTGATTCGTAACGGCGGTAAGGCGCTGGATTGCGCATGAGACGACAGTATAACGAAAATTACGATTACGGTAAAACCTCTGGTCGCTGGCTTAACATTATTTTTATAAAAAGTATGATGGATTTTACGTATTGCATGGAACTTGCCTTCAGGGAAGCCATCAAGGCTTTTGAACGCAAGGAGGTTCCTGTGGGAGCGGTTGTGCTTGACAGCAATGGTCATGTAATCGGACGAGGGTATAATCAGGTGGAGGCGCTTTGTGATGCTACAGCACATGCTGAAATGATTGCGTTGACCTCCGCCATGGCGACCATCGGCAGCAAGTATCTCAACGATTGCACGCTCGCGGTAACCCTTGAGCCCTGCCCCATGTGTGCCGGAGCCATTGTCAACGCAAAGGTCGGCAGGGTCATTTTCGGGGCCTACGATCCAAAAATGGGCGCATCAGGCACCGTCATGAATGTCACCGCCTGCCGCCAGCTCAACCATCAGCCGGAAGTTTTCGGCGGTATCATGGAAAACAAGTGCAGTGCACTGATTCAGGACTTTTTCCGAGAAATACGGGAAAAAAGTAGTCAGTAATCAGTAATCAGTACTGACAACTGACAACTGATTACTGCCCACTATCTTTAAGAATATGTTTCAGTGAGCTGGCGAGATGTGAAACAATGTCCTGGGCCATGCCGCTTCCTGAGGTAGGAGGCTGGATGGTGTTGAGGCTTTCGACGCTGGCCTTTTTGACGGCCTGGCTGATGGTGACTGAGAGAATCGGGTTGCACTCCCTGACAATCTCCTTGAGCATGAATGATGCCTCAAACATGCTTTGCTGGATAATTTCTTTTTTATCCTCTTTTGTCATGACCTGGCATTGACGGGTTGCAATAATACCGGCAAGGCAGGTGAGATAGGCGTTGGTGGAGCCAGCGATGAAGAGGTTGAGAAAAAACGGGCTCAGGAGATTTCCTGCTGGCAACAGCGTCGAGAGGGTGTTGCTGAACGAGGACTGTATGATTGGCTTGATGTGGGCCGGTATATCCTCTTTTTTAAAGTCGGAAAGAGGGAGGCAACTGTAGACGGAGCGGAGCAGGGTGATGAACTCCCTGAGATGCTGCTCGCGGTGGTGTATGGCGTAAATGCTCCAGATCACCTTGAGAATGTTGAAAAGGGAGGTGGTGGTGCCGTACGAGGTGTTCTGGGCAAAAGCCCCCACAAAAAAGTTTTTTGTGGCAATCTGCCGGGTCGTATTGATTGCGTCGGTTTCAAGATATTTGAGGTTGGTGCGCAGCCACCTCTGGTCCCTCTCTTTTTGCGTCGATTCAGGGTGCATGGGGTGAACTGGTAACCGGGAGTTCAGGTACTCCCGGTATGCGGCCATTTCTTTCGTATTCTCATGTTCGGGCAGTACAGCTCTTTTCGGCAGAGATAAAAGCAGGATGCCACGATAGAGGGCGAAGAGGATGATGGCCGAGCTGAAAAGAAGAAAGAACTTTCCAGCAGCAGGGTGCAAAGCGGTGAGCAGCCCGGCCGCTGCACTCAACTGGTTCACGGTAAAAACAACCAGAACAAGCGTGATGGCTATCAGTGCGGCAAAGAGAAAGAGGGTTGTTTTTTGTTTCATAGATTCAGTCGGGTTGTTCCGCTCACCTCTGGTTTTGGTAGAGTGATGGTGTGATCACTGCTGAACTGATAGTCAAGAAAAATATCCTCAGCCGTTGGCAGTTGCCATTTTCCGTTTGGAAGCTGGTTTGTAGTCTCTTTGAGGCGATAGGTGGTGTGGCCGCATGTCCAGCAGTCGTAATTGGCCATGCCGGTACAGAGGCAAGTTTTCTCTTTTATGACAAGAGGCTCGCCTGCTTTCCTCGCAGCAAGGGCTTCATAATATTCGTCGATGTAGGTACATTTTCCGCCATTTTCGAGCAGATAGCCAAGTCCTTCGCAGTTTGGCTTTATAGCGTAGCGGAGGGTCGGTGAAGAGGTGAGCATCCGCATGGGGTAACCGGTGGTGGAGGCCATGTTGACGACAATATCCTCCTCTTTGGCGTTGATATAGTTCTGTTTGACCTCAGCCGGAAGACCAGCCTCTTTGCTGATGGTAAAGCGGGTTGCCACTTGTACGCCTGCGGCTCCCAGTTGGAGGTAGTCAACCGCATCGGTGCCGGTAAAGATGCCGCCAGCCGGGATGACCGGAATACTTACCCCCTCTTTTTTCAGAAAAGCGAGCACTTCGAGAAAAATGGTTTTAAGGTCGAAGGTGTGCCAGTCGGCAGGTCCAAAGCCGAGGTGGCCACCGGCAAGAGGCCCTTCAACAACAATGTAGTCGGGCAGGCGGTTAAGGCGCGACGCACGCTTCAGAAAGATGGCGAGTGCCCTGACTGATGATATAATAATACCGATTTTGACGTCGCGGAAGCGTGGATGATCTTCAATAAGGTCAAGTGTCCGGAGGTTGAGGCCAGCCGCAAGGGTAAGGCCGTCAATACCTGCATCCATAGCGGCGGTAAGTCGTACCTTCAGCGTTGGAATACTGTTGTTCATGGTCAACTTTTCCATGCAGTTCAGATAAATGGCGCCGCTACCCGTTTTTTTTGCCATGGTGTACTCAATGTACTTTTTCTGTGCTGCGGCAACCTCTTCAAGGTCAAACTGGACCGCTGATTTATCGGGATTGTTGCTGTACTCGGCATACTTTTTCCTTTTCCGGCTTATAAAGGAGGTGTTGAATATCCTGTCGCAGACATAGCCTGCGATGGCATCGGAAATGTGGCCTATTCCACCCAGTTTTGCGGCTGCAACGGCAAGCTCGGTTGTCGAAATGTTAACACCCATGCCTCCAATAATGATGGGTACATACTCTTTTCCGCCTATTTGTAACCTGAAATTGTCTACGTTCATTGTCGTTTTTATCAGTATAAGGGCATTTACAGATCATCATTACTACCGGGAAGAGGGGAAGAGAGGCACACTGAGCCTGCCAACCACCCTGCGCCAAAAATTACCTAAGATATCATATTTCGATTTATAAATCTACAGACAATTCTTTGAAAACCTCTCCCTTTTCAACTATTCTCTCCATTCTGAACAAAACTTTGGTGCCCCGGAGCGGATGAAGTTTGAGAAAAGGTGTAGAGAATAGTAAATTACCGGCCAATCAACGGAAAAGGTAGATTTTCCTGAATATAAAAATCCTGAAAAAAGGGAGTCGATATGATTAAACTGGTCTTGTTACGGCATGGAGAAAGTCAGTGGAACCGTGAAAATCGTTTTACCGGATGGTATGATATCGACCTCACCGAGCAGGGGAGAGGTGAGGCCTCTGCTGCCGGTAAACTGCTCAGAGAGGGAGGATTTGTTTTTGATGTTGCCTATACCTCGGTACTGAAACGTGCCATAAGAACCTTGTGGAGCGTGCTTGATGAGATGGACTTGATGTGGATTCCCGTGTTCAAGAGCTGGAGGCTTAACGAGCGCCATTACGGTGCATTGCAGGGACTCAACAAGTCAGAGACCTCGCAGAAGTATGGCGAGGAGCAGGTTCTTGTTTGGCGGAGAAGTTACGACACCCCGCCGCCTGCGCTTGAAAAGAGCGATGAGCGCTATCCAGGTTCAGACCCCCGCTATGCAGCTCTGAGTGAGGAGGAGATTCCCCTGAGTGAATGTCTTGAGGATACGGTGGAGCGTTTTCTGCCCTTCTGGCACGAGACGATAGCCCCCGAAATCCGCAAGGGACGGAAGGTTATTATTGCAGCCCATGGCAACTCCCTGCGTGCGCTGGTAAAATATCTCGACAATATTTCCGAAGAGGACATTGTTGGCCTTAATATTCCAACCGGGATTCCTCTTGTTTATGAGCTTGATGACGACCTTAACGCCTTGAGAAGTTATTACCTCGGTGATCAGGATGCTTTGAAAAAAGCGGTTGATGCCGTTGCCAGCCAGGGAAAAGCATAGCCCGTCGCATTGCAGAAGGGTAAGGGGATATTGTGAAAAACATTTATATTCTGTGCTAAGACCCTTCGGTTGCCTTTTTTTTGAAACTGTTTGAAAAGTTGTGCCTGAAAATATGAACGTTACGTTAAATACTGGGCTCTATGATCCTCAGTTTGAGCATGATGCTTGCGGTGTAGGGTTTGTTGCCCATATCAAAGGTGTCAAATCCCATGAAATTGTAGAGCAGGGTTTGCAGATTAATGAAAATCTCAAACACCGGGGAGCCTGTGGATGTGAAAAAAATACCGGCGACGGAGCAGGAATTCTTCTTCAGGTTCCCGACAAGTTCCTTCGCAGGGTTTGTGGTGAATCCAATATTGAGCTTCCTCCAGAGAAGCAGTATGGTGTCGGGATGCTTTTTTTGCCGCCCGACATCTCACAGCGTCGTGCTATTGAAGATATCTGCCGTCAGATGATTCAGGCAGAGGGGCAGAAGTTTTTGGGTTTCAGAAAAGTGGACACCTGCAATGACTCGCTTGGTGATACGGCCCGCTCCCAGGAGCCCATCGTCAAGCAGCTTTTTGTTGGCTGGGGCAAGGATACTGCCACCGAGCTTGAATTTGAAAGAAAGCTCTACATCATCCGTCGTCGCATCACCAAAAGGGTCAAATATACCGCCGGTCTTCTTGGCAGCAGCTATTTCTACATATCGAGCCTTTCCGGGCGCACCATTGTTTACAAAGGGATGCTTCTTCCCGAGCAGGTGGGGGAGTTCTATCCTGAACTGCACGACAAGGATATGGAGAGTGCCATTGCGATGGTACACTCTCGTTTCAGTACCAACACTTTTCCGAGCTGGGACAGGGCGCATCCCTACCGTTATTTGAGCCATAACGGCGAGATCAACACGCTCAAGGGCAACGTCAACTGGATGAAGGCGAGAGAAAAAAATATCCAGTCGCAAGTATTCGGTAATGCGATAGAGAATATCAAGCCGATTATTATGGAGGATGGCAGCGATTCGGCCATTCTCGACAATGCCTTTGAGTTCCTTGTCCTTTCCGGTCGTTCGCTGGCTCATGCCGCCATGATGATCATCCCTGAGCCCTGGACTGGCAATGACGGAATTTCGGCAGAGAAAAAAGCCTTTTACGAATATCACAGTTGTTTGATGGAGCCCTGGGACGGGCCTGCATCGGTAACCTTTACCGACGGTGTGCAGATTGGCGCCGTGCTTGACCGTAACGGACTTCGCCCATCGCGCTACTATATCACCAAGGATGACCTTGTGATCATGGCATCAGAGGTTGGTGTGCTTGACATTGCACCAGAGCGGATTTTGAAGAAAGACCGTCTCCAGCCAGGCCGCATGTTCCTCGTCGATACCGCCGAGGGGCGCATTATCTCTGATGAAGAGATCAAACAGAGCATTTCCTGTGAGCAACCATACCGCGAATGGATTGAGCGGAATATCATCGATCTTGAGGAGTTGACCGACCATGCTCCCCTGAAAAATCCGGATGAGGACAAGTTCAGCATTACCGCCCGTCAGAAGGTCTTCGGCTATACCCAGGAAGATCTGATTCTGCAAATTAAAACAATGAGCGAAAAAGGGGTGGAGCTGATTGGTTCAATGGGTAACGATACCCCCCTTGCGGCATTTTCCAACAAGCCAAAATTGCTCTACGACTATTTCAAGCAGCTTTTTGCCCAGGTGACCAATCCCCCGATTGACTCACTTCGCGAGGAGCTTATTACCTCTACAACGGTGATGCTTGGTACCGAGGGAGAGTTGCTTGAGCCCTCAGAGGTGAACTGCCGACGCATTCGCCTGCCTCATCCGATTTTGACCAACCAGGATCTGGAAAAAATTCGTCATATCGACAAGCCCGGTTTCAGGGCTGTGACTCTTCCCATCTTTTATTCGGTTGCAGAGGGTGGCAAGGGTATTGAAGCGGCCATGCACGACCTCTACCGCCAGTCCGAGCAGGCGGCGAGCAAAGGCGTTAATATTATTATCCTTTCCGACAAGGGAGAGCTTAACAGTGACCGTGCACCGATTCCAGCGCTTCTGGCAGTCTCCGGCTTGCACAACTTCCTCATCAACGCTGGTATCAGAACACAGATTGGCCTGGTGCTTGAATCGGCTGAACCGAGGACGGTTCACCACTTTGCCATGCTCATCAGCTATGGTGTTGGTGCAGTCAACCCCTATCTTGCCTTTGAGACGGTTCGTTCGCTGGTTGCGTCGGGTCATGTTAAATTGAGTGAGAAGGTTGCCTTGAAAAATTATGTCAAGGCTGCCGTCAAGGGCGTGGTGAAGACCATGGCCAAAATGGGTATTTCAACCATCCAGAGTTATCGCGGTGCCCAGATTTTTGAGGCGGTTGGTCTCAACACCCAGTTGGTCGATGCCTACTTTA